>JAPONU010000384.1 GCA_026713745.1 bacterium | reverse complement strand
GTTGGCTGTCGAAAGTGAGTCCCGTCGAGCAATACCGACGGCGCGCGATCTCGCCACCGAGGTTCGGGAGTTCCATGGCTGGACGCTTGACAAGCTGGAGGTGTTCGAGAACTACCTGAAGCTCTACCGGCGGGTTGCCGGGGGCGGCGCGTTCATTGACGCCTTCGCGGGCACCGGCCGGGGCTTCTCCTCCAAGAACGGGGAACAAGTCGAATGCGACGGGTCATCGCTGATCGCCGCAAAGAGCGGGGCGTTCGCCAGCCTTGACCTGATCGAGAAGGATCCGAGCCACGTCGAGGCACTGACTGCCGCCGTTGGAGCACTGCCCGCTCGCGTGTCGGATCGGATCCGCATCCACTCCGGCGACTGCAACATGCTGATCCCTGAATTGCTGAGACACGGACAACTCGACGAGGCTCGCCCATGTTTCGCGTTCCTCGACCAAGAGTCCACCCAACTCGATTGGCGGACCATCGAGGTCCTCGCCAATTGGAAGACCTACGAACCCCCGCCCGCGGACAGCGGTCGCCCGAAGACCTGCAAGGTCGAACTCTGGATCCTTTTCAACTCGCATCAAGCCATCTACAGACTCTGGCCCGAGGACCGCACCCGCTACCCCGAGTCTTTCAGCCCAGAGACGTTGGATCGCATCCTTGGTGGCCGCGACACCTGGTGGGATCTCTGGGAGGGTAATCAACCAGCAAGTTCGCTACTGCAGAGGTTCTCGGACCGTCTGTATGGACTGGGGTACCAATACGTCGTCTCACAGCTGATCAGGAGTCCCGACGATGGTCGCCCGCAGTACCACATGATTCATGCCACTGACCATCCGAGCGCCATCTCACTGATGCGCTGGGCGAAACGCGTCACCGACGGATTCGAGGACGTGCACCTGCCCGGCTTCGACGCCTGAGCGGCGTCGCCTCCACGATGGCCGGGCCAGTTCGGGCGAACCCGCCAAGACTGAACTCGACCCTGGTACCGGGTGAGCGCCTCGAAGGACCGAGTGACCCAGACAGCAAGCCTCACTGCCTCAGCTTTGAGCCACCCCGCGGTCGGGCAGGCTGAGGCACATCCGCTGCCGTAGTCAACTTCTCACCTCTTTGATACACCGATCGACTTCGGCCCTGAGATCTGACCATCCAAGAGGTGCGGTTAGTTCGCTCAGCGTCGAGAGACCAACGGACTTCTGCGGCCCGAGTTGGTTGTCGAGCGTCCGCTTCGACACGACCCAGAACTTCCAGGCCTCTGGCTCGCGCACGTTGGGATTCGTCGCCGGGATCGGTTCGTGGAGACAGAACACGTAGAGGTCGGCCGGCCGGATCGGAGGATCGTGCGGCGTCGATTCGCCTGTCTGCGCATCCCAGATCCACGTCCGACGCTTGATGTCGAACCTCGGTGGCGACCGCCGGTCCTGATGCCACGTCTGATCCAGGCCGGAGGTCTTGACTTCGATCTTGAGGCCGCGGTAGCGAAGGTCGCACTCGTCCCACTCCTCCCGAACCTCACGGTCGCCGATGGATTCGAGCGCTTGGCCGACGAGCCACTCAGCAAAGATGCCGCGGTTTGTGTTGCTGACGAGATTCCCGAGCGCCCAACGATGGAAACGATCGATGTCGAACCGTTGCTCCTCCACGTCGATGACGCTACCGCGGGCGCGCCAGCCGGCCGCGCAGAGGTATTTCGACACCTCGTACATCGAATGCTCGACATCTGGCACATCGAGCGAGTGTCATCTACTGCCTTGGGCTCGCCTGCCGGCACGCTCGGCGGGTGTCGGTGGGCGGGCCGTGGGAGGCTGGCGGCGATGACGACTTGGATCGTGCTCCTGCGGGGCGTGAACGTCGGTGGGCGTCGCAAGCTGCCGATGGCTGAACTTCGCGAGCTACTCGCCGAGGTCGGCTTCGAGAACGTTCGCACCTACATCCAGAGCGGCAACATCGTTGTGGACTCGCCGGACGGTGACCGTGACTCGGTGGCCCGCTCGATCCGGGGCGCCATCGAGGGGCACTTCGGGTTCGCTCCCCACACGTTCGTCCTCGACGTCGACGCCTTCGACGCCGCCATCGCCGCCAACCCGTTCCCCCAGGGCGAGCAGGATCCGAAGGCGGTCCACTTCTTCTTCCTCGCCGAACCCGACCCGGCCGCCGATCTGGATGGCCTCCGGGAACTGGCCACGCAGGGCGAGGAGTTCGTGCTGACCGAGGGGGTCCTCTACCTCCACACCCCCGGTGGGTTCGGCCGGTCCAAGCTGGTCGAGCGCCTGCCGCGGTTCATCGACACCGAGATGACGGCCCGCAACCACCGGTCGGTGAAGGCCATTCGGGCACTCGTCTGACCTGTCGCTCCTGTAGGACGCGCTCGCCGGTCGCGCACGACGCGCTCGCCCGAGGACCGATCGGGAACCGCACGCCCGCGGCGAGCGCGGCGGACCCACCAGGCCCGCGCCCAGAACGGATCCCGCGAAGCTCCCTGTCACACCCCCCTCGTAGGGTTCACATCATGACGGATCGGTCAGCTGGATCGGGATCGGGTGGGCATTCGGCGCCGGGGCCGAGGCTCGCTGGAGAGGCTCTCGGGCTGCTGCGGCGGCTCACAGGGGATCCGGGTGCGGAGTTCCGGCCGAACCAGTTGGAGGCGATCGAGCGGCTTGTGGGGCGGCGGGAGCGGGTGCTGCTGGTGCAGCGCACCGGGTGGGGCAAGAGTGCCGTGTACTTCATCGCCACCCGCATGCTCCGGGACCGCGGCAGCGGGCCGACGCTGCTGGTTTCACCGCTGCTGGCTCTCATGCGCAACCAGATCGAAGCGGCGCAGCGGATGGGGGTGCGAGCCGAGACGATCAACAGCACCAACCGCGACGACTGGGATCTCGTACTGGGGAGGCTGGATGAGGACACAGTCGACCTGCTGCTGATCTCGCCCGAGCGGCTGGCCAACACGACGTTCCGCACCGAGGTCCTGCCCGAGGTCGGACGTCGCAGCGGCCTCTTGGTGATCGACGAGGCGCACTGCATCTCCGACTGGGGCCACGACTTCCGTCCCGACTACCGGCGCATCACGCGTGTTCTGGGGCTTCTGCCGGCCGCCGTACCCGTCCTGTGCTGTACGGCAACCGCTAACGACCGCGTGACCGAGGATGTCGCCGTACAACTCGGCTCGGGTCTTCCCCTGGTGAGGGGTCCGCTGCGGCGCGCCGGGCTGCGACTTCACGCACTCGACATCCCCTCGCAGGCCGAGCGCCTGACCTGGCTCGCCGCGGTCCTTCCGGAACTGGACGGGACGGGCATCGTCTACTGCCTCACCGTCGCCGACACCGAGCGGGTTGCGGGCTGGCTTCGATCGGAGGGAATCAACGCCGTCGCCTACAGCGGCAGTACGGACCCCGACGAACGGATCGAAACCGAGCAGGCCCTCCTGTCCAACGATGTGAAGGCGGTGGTGGCGACCTCTGCTCTCGGCATGGGCTTCGACAAGCCCAACCTCTCCTTCGTGATCCACTACCAGTCGCCGGGATCGCCGATCGCCTACTACCAGCAGGTCGGCCGTGCCGGGCGGGCGCTCGATGAGTCCTGGGGGATCCTGCTGCGCGGCACCGAGGACGCCGACATTCAGGACTACTTCATCCGCTCGGCGTTCCCGCCTCCTGATCTCGCTGAACGCGTCGTGGCACTCCTCGAAGAGCGGGCAGAACCAATGTCCACCAACGACCTGCTCGGATCCTTCAATGTCCGGCCCACGCAGATGGAGTCGCTTCTCAAGAACCTGGAGGTCGACGGTGCAGTCGAACGTGCCGGCAGCCGCTGGCTGCGGACTCTCGGGGGCTGGACGTACGACCACGCCCGGGTCGAGTCGGTAACCGCCCTGCGCAGGACCGAGCAAGGGCAGATGCTCGACTACGTCCGCACGGACCGGTGTCGCATGCAACTGCTCGAGTTCTATCTCGACGATGCGACTGCGGAACCATGCGGCATCTGCGACAACTGCACCGGCGACAGCCTCGCCATCCCGTTCGACCCGGCGACCGTTCAAAATGCGGTGGACCACCTGCGCCGAGCCGGTCGAGCCATTGAACCCCGCAAGCAGCTACCGGGTGAGGGTCGGATCGCAGCCGACCGACGACTCGAGCCGGGGCATGCGCTGTCGATGTGGGGTGACAGCGGATGGGGCCGCCTCGTGCGGTCTGGCAAGCAGGAACTCGGGCGATTCGATAGCCAACTCGTCAGCGCTGCGGGGGATCTGATCCGGAATCGCTGGAAGCCGGACCCATCACCGACCTGGGTGACCTTCGTGCCCTCGCTCCGCAGTCCCGGGTTGGTTGCGGGCTTCGCCGAGAGGCTGGCAACGGCGCTGGGGCTCCCGTGTGAAGATGTCGTCGTGAAGATCCGGGATGCTGAGCCCCAGACGATGATGCGGAACAGCCGCCGACAATACGCGAACGTGCGGGAGGCGTTCGATATTCGTGGGACCGTCGCCCCCGAACCGGTTCTGCTCGTGGACGACATCGTCGACTCCAGATGGACGCTGACGGTCGTGGGCGGGAAGCTCCGCGAGGCGGGCGCCGGGCCGGTGCACCCGTTCGCGTTGGCCGACACGGCCGGGAGATCGGTCACGTGAATCACGACGACTCGCTGGCGACGATCCTGCTGTTGAGCCGGATCGGCGACGACGAGGTCCGACCGCTGAAGGCGTCGGAGTTCTGGAGGCTGTGCAACCTGATCGGTGGGCCGAGCCTGCTGCTGGGCGTCAACGAGGCCAAGCTCGTCAGCGAACACGGCCTTGCCGCCGAGATGGCTGCGCGGGTGGTGGCTCTGCTGGATCGGGCGACCGGCATGGCGTTCGAGTTGGATCGGTTGGGGCAGGCGGGCATCTCGACATTCACTCCGTTCGACGCGGACTATCCGGGACGGCTCATCGAGCGGCTCGGGACCTCTGCGCCGGTGCTGCTGTACGCGGCGGGTGCCGTCGAGTTGCTCGACCGGCCGGGCGTCGGGGTAGTGGGGAGTCGCAACGTGTCGCCCGACGGTGCCCAAGTCGCTGAGGCGGCGGCCGAAGTGGCGGCGCGGCTGGGTCTGCCATTGGTGTCCGGCGGCGCCAGGGGCGTGGACCAGACCGCCATGAGCGCCGCCTGCTTGGCCGGCGGAGCGGTGGTGGGCGTGCTGGCGGAGTCGCTGGCGCGCAAGCTCCGCAGTGCCGACATACGCCGGGCGATTCACGACGGGCGCACCATGTTGTGCACGCCCTACAGCCCGGAGGCGCCCTTCAGCGTGGGCAGCGCCATGGGCCGCAACAAGCTGATCTACGCGCTGTCGGCTCGTACGCTCGTGGTCGCCGCGGACGTTGATACGGGCGGCACCTGGTCCGGTGCGACGGAGGCTCTCCGACGTGGCTTCGGGCGGGTTGCCGTGTGGCGGGGTCCGGGCGAGGGTCCGGGCAACGCGAGGCTCGAGGAGCGGGGAGCCTTCCCGGTCGCGTCGCTCGACGAACTTGAAGCGGCGGTGCTGGAATCTGCGACATCTACCGACGTCGCGATGGCCCGGGCAGAGCACGTATCGCCCACGCCCCAGCCGACCCTCTTCGACTGAGCCGGCCAGGCGACAGCCGGTGCTCGGCTGACGGCCGGGCCGGACGGGCACATCAGCCCGTGGTCGGACGGCAAGCCCGGCCCGCCGGTGGTGGGCGGCTGACCGCCGGGCCGGACGGGCACATCCGTTAGGCTCCGCGATGTGCTGTTGCCGACAGCCGTGGTGGGGAGCTACCCGCAGCCGGACTGGCTGATCGATCGGCCTGCGCTGTGCACCCGGCTGCCGCCGCGGGTGCGGGCCAGGGAACTCTGGCGGATCCCGCCGGAGCGTTTGGAGGAGGCCCAGGACGACGCCACCATCGTGGCGATCGGCGAGATGGAGGCAGCCGGCGTCGACATCATCACCGACGGTGAGATCCGGCGCGAGAGCTACTCCAACCGCTTCGCCACCGCCCTCGGCGGCATCGACCCCGACCGCCACGGCAGCGCCATGGACCGCACCGGCAAGCCGAACCCCGTCCCGCGCATCGCCGGGCCGATCACCCGGCCAACCCCGATCGGAGTGCGCGACCTGGAGTTGCTGCGAGCCCACAGCACCCGCGCCGTCAAGTTGACCCTGCCGGGGCCGTTCACGCTCATCCAGCAGGCCCAGGACGATCACTACGGCGACGATCGGAAGGCGGCCTCCGCCTACGCCAAGGTGGTCAACCGGGAACTCAAGGACCTGTTCGATGCCGGGGCCGACGTGGTTCAACTCGACGAGCCGTACATGCAGGCCAAACCCGAGAAGGCCTCGCAGTACGCCGTCGAGGTGCTCGACGAGGCGCTCGACGGCGTCGGTGGGACCACCGTGCTGCACATGTGCTTCGGCTACGCCGCCATCCACGCCTGGCGAGGGATCGGGAAGCCGGACGCCTATGCCTTCCTCCCGGAGCTGAACGCCAGCGCCATCGATCAGATCTCCATCGAGGCCGCCCAACCGGGGATCGACCTCGACATCCTGGAGAGGCTGCCCGACAAGACCGTCGTGCTCGGCGTGATCGACAACGGCGACGCCACCGTGGAGACGCCCGAGACGGTGGCGCGGCGGATCCGCGAGGCGCTGCAATACATCTCGCCGGAGCGGCTGATCCCCGCCCCCGACTGCGGCATGAAGTACCTGTCACGCGAGGTCGCCTTCGCCAAGCTGTCCGCACTCGCCGCCGGTACGGCCATCGTTCGGGCGGAACTGGAGGCCTGAGGGGCTACTCGGGGCGTGTGCGCCGGCGCGGCTGTGTGCCGGGCACCCCTAACCGCTGCCTGGTTTCTCTCTGCGTTTTCGGCCTTTAGGTAGCGCGCGCGGCTCTCTGACGTCGCGAACATCGCCCCGGTCCGGTCCGGTCTCGGAGCCGCCGGCCCCGCCCCGACCGAATCCGCCGAAACCGAAGCCGCCCGGTCGAGCGGTCCAGCCGGCGATCCGGATCCGCTTGCTGTACCGGCGGACCAGCAGCGCCCGCAGCGCCAGCCGGGTCGGAGGGACGAGCAGCAGCAGCCCCACGGCGTCGGTCAGGAAGCCCGGCGTCAGCATCAGCAGGCCGCCGACAAGGATCAGCAGGCCGTCCACGAGTTCCTTGCCGGGGATCTCGCCGCGGGCGAGCCGCTCCTGGATCTGGCGCATCACGCCGAGACCCGAGCGGCGCACCAACCATGCCCCGACGATCGACACGGCCACCAGCAGGCCGATGGTCTCGGGGATACCCAGATCACGGGCCACCCGAATGATGAAGAAGATCTCCGCGGTCGGAATGCCGAGCAGCAACAGGAGCAGGACTACGAACATCACCCTCAGCGTACGCAGCGGTGGCGGCAGGCTGCCGGGCAACACCGAGTCACCTCGGGCAGCGGGTTCGGGAGCCGGGCGCGACAGGGCCGCGCTGGGGGCCGGCGGCGGCTAGTCGGATACTGGGGAACGGACGCTGGGAGCCAACCCGGTGGTTGGACGCCGGGTCCGGACAGGGCGGCACATCAGCTCGCAGGACCGATCCCGTGGCGCCGGTATGGTTTGGGTATGACCCTCGCCGAAGCACGCCCGAACACCGCAGGTCTCATTCCGGAGAGCCAACGCGCCGAGTACGAGGCGAACGGCTACCTGTGCCTGCCTGGCTTCGTCGGGGCCGAGTGGCTCGACGAGTTGAATGCCGTCACCGCGGAATTCGTCGAGGCCAGCCGCTCGGAGACCTCCTCGGGGACGGTGTTCGATCTCGAACCCACGCACACCGCCGAGGCCCCAAGGCTGCGGCGCCTCAACTACCCCGTCGACCGGCACCCGACCTATGCACGGTTCACATTCGAGGGTCCGCCTGCGCAGCTCGCCGCGGCATTGCTTGGCGGGCCTGTCCGGTATCACCACTCCAAGCTCAACTTCAAGTGGTCCGGCGGCGGCGCCGAGGTGAAATGGCACCAGGACATCCAGTTCTGGCCCCACACCGATTTCACGCCGCTCACGATCGGCGTCTACCTCAGCGACGTCGGCCCCGACATGGCACCGATGGGGGTGCTCCCCGGCAGCCATCTCGGACCGCTCTATGACCTGTACGGAGCCGACGGCTCCTGGGCCGGCGCAATCGATGATGCCGACGTCGCGGGACTGGACCTCGACCGGATCACGTACCTCGATGGCCCTGCGGGGTCGGTGACCGTCCACAACTGCTGCATGATTCACGGCTCGATGCCGAACAATTCGCCACGGCCTCGCCCATTGCTGCTGCAGACCTACTCGGCGCTCGACTCCTACCCCGTCGGCCAGATCGGCCTCAACAGCATCCTCGACTCGCATGGTGGCCGCATCTGCGGCGGCGAGGCTTCCCAGATGCTCACCGTCGACGGCCGAAGGATGCACGGCGCCCCCGACTTCGCACGCAAGGGCCTTCCTACGATCTTCAGCTCACAGCAGGAGGACCCGGCCGACACCTGAGTTGCGGCGGAGGCGCTCACCTGCCGGGGGCGGTGAACGCCGGTCGCGGTGAGTACCGGGGGCGGGGAAGACCGGGGGGCGGTGAGGTCCGGGTGCGGTGAACGCCGGTCGCGGTGAGTACCAGGGGCGGGGAAGACCGGGGGGCGGTGAGGTCCGGGTGCGGTGAACGCCGGTCGCGGTGAGTACCGGGGGCGGTGAGTACCGGGGGCAGCGAACACCGGATGGGTGAGTGCCAGGTGTCGGGATTGCCCGTCGGGGGGATTCAAGACCCGCTTTCGCCCGGTCCTGCTGCGGAGCGGGCTCCCCAGGGGCGTTGGCGCTGGACGACGACAGTGCTGGCGATTCGATCCTGCAGGCTGCGCTGGAGCCTCGTGTCGCCAACCATCGGCAGGACGGACAGCACCATCAGGATTGCGGCGACATGCGGGCCGGCGGCCAGGATGCCCGCGGGAGCACCCCGGGTCAGCGCAGGCAACCATCCCGGCCGGCCGCCGTCCGGGCGGCGCACAATATGCAGCCCGAGGAGCATCTTGCCCACCGTCCTGCCGACTGTCGCCACCATGATCGTCTCGTAGAGGATCGGCACTGCCACGAGGGCGGCGATCTGGCCGCTGTCGGACAGCGGAACGCTCGCGAGCACCGCCAGCAGCATCAGCGCCGCGTCGAACAGGCGGGCGGCGAGGCGCGCCAGCACCGAACCGAGCGGCTCCTGCGGCCCGGTCGGTTCGGACTCGTCGAGTGTGGTCTCGCTCGGCTCGGCCGGGATGTTCATCGGCGCTACTCGGCGGCGTCGCCGAGGGCTTCGGAGAGGGTGGGGTGGGCGAAGAGGGTCTCGGAGATGTCGCTCACCGACAGCCGGGCGGTCACCGCCAGTGCCACCACCGAGATCAACTCGGCAGCCTGGCCTCCCACAATGGACCCGCCGAGCACGACACCCGTGGCAGGGTCCGAGACCAGCTTCAGGAAACCCCGCGGGTCGTTGTTGATGAGAGCCTTCGGAGTGACCGAGAAGGGCATCTTGGTGACCCGGATCTTCCGGCCCGTGGCCTCCGCCTCGGTGAGGCCCACCTCGGCAATCTCGGGCTCGGTGAACACTGCCGAGGCAGCCTGGCTGTAGTCGATGTGGCGGTGCGGACGGTTCCGGTGCAACCCCATGGCGTGCTCGGCGATCTTGCGACCCTGCATCGCCGCAACCGACGACAGCAGGGCCTTCCCGCTGAGGTCTCCGGCGACGTAGATGTGCGGCACCGAACTCTTGCAGTTGTGGTCGATCGGCACGTAGCCGCCGTCGGACTCCACGCCGGCCGCCTCCAATCCCAGTTGCTCCGAGTTCGGGATCGCGCCGACGGCCAGCAGGGCATGACTCCCGAGGGCGACCCGCCCATCGTTGCAGTGCACCGCCACGCCGTCATCCTGGACATCGATTGCCTTCGCTCGGGCCCCCTTGTAGAGGTTCACCTTCCGCGTCAGGAAGCTCTCCTCGAGGAGGGCGGCCACCTCGGGATCCTTCCCCGGCAGGACCTGCTGGCGGCTCACGACGAGCGTGACGTCGCTACCGAAGCTCTTGAACATGTGGACGAACTCCACTCCGGTCACCCCTGAACCGATGATCACAAGGTGCTGCGGAACCTCCGGGGGTGGGTACGCCTGGCGCGTGGTGAGCACTCGCCGACCGTCGGGCACACACCATTCGGGGACGCGCGGGCGGCTCCCGGTGGACAGCACGATCACGTCGGCAGTGAACTCCCGCCGGCCATCGACGGTCTCGGCAACCACCTCGCGCGGCCCGACGAGGGTGCCGGAGCCCTCGACGATGTCCACGCCCTGGCTCTCCAGCATCTGGCTCAGCGACTCGTTCAGCTGACGTTGGGTGGACTCGATGTACTCCCGCAGGCCGGCCAGGTCCATGGTGGGTGTCACCGGATCCAGCCCCATCCCGGTGGCACGGGAGACGAACGACATGACACCGCCCGCGGCGATCATCGCCTTGGATGGGATGCAATCCCAGAGATTGGCGGCGCCGCCGAGGATGTCCTTCTCGATCAAGGTGACCTCGGCTCCGAGCCGGGCGGCTACCGAGGCACACGAGTTGCCGGCCGGGCCGCCGCCCACGATGCAGAATCGCAGCGCGCGCACGGGTTCACACTAGCGATAAGCGCTCTTCTGCCCGGTGTCGCCCCGGCAGACCCGGCGTCGGCGAGCGCCGGCCCGCCCGACCGGCACGGGGAAAATTGGCTGCGGCTACGTCGGCGGGAGGACCCGGTCGGCCTCGACCATCAGCGAAACGAGATCCTCGAAATCCACCTTGGGTTTCCAGCTGAGGTCGCGGTTCGCCTTCGTGGGGTCGGCCACGAGGTGGTCCAGTTCCGCCGGACGGACGAATCGCGGATCGGTCCGCACGTGGTCCTCCCAGTGCAGGCCGGCCTGCTCGAAGGCGAGAGCGCAGAATTCGCGAACCGAGTGCGCCGCACCGGTGCCCACCACGTAGTCCTCGGGTTCGTCCTGCTGCAGCATCAACCACATCGCCTCGACGTAGTCGCCGGCGAACCCCCAATCGCGCCGGGCATCGAGGTTCCCCAGGCGCAACTCGCCGGTCCTGCCCGCCCGGATGTCCGCCACCCCTCGGGTGATCTTGCGGGTCACGAAGGTCTCGCCGCGCCGCGGGCTCTCGTGGTTGAACAGGATCCCGCTGACAGCGAAGAGCCCGTAGGCCTCCCGGTAGCTGCTCACGAGGCAGTGTCCCAGCGCTTTCGCACAGCCGTAGGGCGAGCGGGGCCGTAGCGGCGAGTGCTCATTCTGCGGCGTCGCCGCCGACCCGAACATCTCCGAGGAGGAAGCCTGGTAGAAGCGCGCCGCGGAACCCAGCGACCGCAGACCCTCGAGCAGGCGCAGCGGCCCCAGCCCCGTGGTCTGCATCGTCTGCTCCGGCACGTCGAAGGACACCGCCACATGGCTCTGGGCGGCCAGGTTGTATATCTCGTCGGGCCGGGTCGCCTCGAGGAGCCGCACGAGCGACGCCCCGTCGGTCATGTCCGACGTGTGCAGCTTGAACCGGTCCGCTGAGGTGGGATCGGTCAGGATGCCGCGAAGCCGTCCGGTGTTGTCCAGCGACGTACGTCTCGTGGTGCCGTGCACCTCATAGCCCTTCGCCAGCAGGAACTCGGCGAGGTACGAGCCGTCCTGGCCGGTGACGCCGGTGATGAGTGCAACTGGCACGGGCGGATTCTACTTCCGGGCGCGGCACTGCCCCCGGCGGCGAGGAACCACCCACCCGAACCGACCCCGGCGGCGGGGAACCACCCACCCGAACCGACCCCGGCGGCAGGAAACCACCAACCCGAACCGACCCCGGCGGCAGGAAACCACCAACCCGAACCGACCCCGGCCGGCAGGAAACCACCCACCCGAACCGACCCCGGCGGCAGGGAACCACCGACCCGAACCGACCCCCGATCCCCCCAACCACCGGCCCGAACCCCATTGACGCGGCCGGGTAACCGGCCCGGCGTAAGGTCGGGATCGGGTTCCTGCGGCGACTCTGCGCCTCATTCGATGTGGGACGAGTGGGTCCCGGTAATGATCCTCCTGTTGCGAAAGTGGTGAATGTGGGCGATGATGTTGGTGGCAAGGGGTGGTGACGACTTCGGAAACAACTCTTCATGAGAAACCGTCACCGGCGCGCGGTGCGCGCTGGTCGTCCCTTTGCCGCCAGTCGATTCCTGCGCCGGCACATCGCTGTATCCCCATCGGATCTGCGACTCGCCACGTCCCGGTTGGGTCTGCGACGCGTCGCGCCGGCTGTCCGTTCCCTCGCTACTGACAATCCCCGCCGGCGACGCTCCCAGCGCCGGCGGGCACCACTCTGGGCTGCGGGACTCCGCTCTGCGCCGGCTGCAGGGGCGGCAGGCACCCGGGCCAACCAGCCGGTACACCGCCTCCGATCCGTAGGTCGCCGCGCTGTGGCGGCTGCCGGAGCGCTGGTGTTCCTGGCCGCGGCGGTGTTGAGCGTTCCCACCAGCCGACCCGCAGCCGCCCAGAGCGCCGGGTTCAGCACGCCGACGCTCGGTGCCGGAGATCACGTCACCTTCAACGGTGCCGGCTGGGGTCACGGTGTGGGCATCAGCCACCAATCACTACCGTCGAGGATCGCCGCCGGCCAGACCGCCACGGACGTCCTGGGCTTCTACTACCCCGGCACCGTGCTCACCGCCGGGTGGGCGATGAATGACCTGCGGATCCATCTGGCATCGGCCGGCCGGAGCCGCTTCCGCCCCCGCGGCTCATTCGAACTGGTGCTCGACGGCAACGCCGTGTACGGCTCCTCGGCGACCGAACTGTTCACCGTCACCCGCTCCGGGGACGGTTGGGACGTGACGACCAGCGATGGAACGGCGCTCTGCCCCGGGCAGGTTTGCAGCGGCGACGTCCTGCAGATCAGGACAGCAGACGGCATCGCCGTGGAGTCCTCCGCCACCCGCCACTCGTACTCGCACGGGCAGGTGACCCTCACGAAGATGTCGGGGAACACCTGGTACCGCATCGTGCTGACGAACCTGGACCTCGAGCACTACCTCCGAGGCGTGGCCGAGGTCCCGCCGGACTGGCCGACCGAAGCGTTGCGCGCCCAGGCCATCGCATCAAGGAGCTACGCCCTGCACGTCGCCCGCGAGAACCGCGACAGCGACACGTGGACCGCGCCGTTCGACCTCTATTCCACCACCATGAGCCAGGTCTACAGCGGCAACACGCGGGAGACCTCCCCGAGGAACGGACCGTGGCTGCAGGCGATCGCCGACACTGCCGGGCAGGTCCTGGCCTACGGCGGCGAGCCTGCCCTGACTCTCTTCACGACCTCCGGAGGCGGCTACACGGAGAACAGCGGCTACGCCTTCAACGAGCAGCACCCCTACCTGGTCGCCGCCCCGGATCCCTTCGTCGCCGGCGACCCCTACACGCCGTGGACCCGCACCTACAGCGTGGACGCCCTCAGCCGCTGGCTGGCCAGAGTGGCCGACACCAACGTCGGCACCCTGCAGCGCATCGAGGTGTCGGGCAACATCAGCGTCTCGGGGCGCATCGACCGGGCCGCGGTTCGCCTCGTCGGCTCGTCGGCCACGAGGTCGGTCTCGGGCTCACGCTTCGTGTTCGTCATCAACAAGGGTGCCGAGTCGGAAGGATGGGGGCCGCTGCCGAACTCCGCGGGCCGCGGGGGCCACCTGCTCTCGACCAAGTTCGTCTTGGGCGAGAGCACGGCGCTGCCGCCTGCGATCACACCCTCCACGACACCTGTGACGATCCCGTCGATCGACCCACCCACCGCGCCGCAGGCGATTTCGCTGACGCCCGGGGCGAGCGAGATCGTCGTGACCTGGCAACCGCCCGCAAACAACGGCGGCAGCCCGATCACCGGTTACGTGCTCACCTGGGTTTCCTCCACGGGCGCCTCGGGCACGATCCCCACTACCGACACCACCCGCACGCTGCGCAACCTCGCGAACGGAGCCACGTACACGATCAGCGTCGCGGCCTCCAACGCGGGAGGCTCCTCCGCGGCGGTCACGGCGATCGGCACACCCCTGGGGGTCCCGAGCGCACCAACCGGCGTGACATTGCAGCGAGGCGACGGGTTGCTGAATGTCTCCTGGTCGCCTCCCGCCGGCGACGGCGGGGTTCCCGTGCAGTCCTACGCCGTGCACTGGACCGGGCCCGACGGTGTCACGAACTTCACGCCGGTGCAGGGAACCAATCACACCATCGGTGGACTGACCAACGGCAACACGTATTCGGTCACGGTGACGGCGATCAACAGGGTCGGATCCTCATCACACAGCGCGCCCGCCAGTCACCGGCCCGGCACGACACCCACCGCCCCGGTCGACATCAGGGCCGCCCGCGGCGACGGCACCCTCGAAGTCTCCTGGGCTCCGCCCCTCAACGACGGCGGCCTCCCGATCGCCGGATACGTCCTCGACTGGGTCTCCTCCACCGGCGCCAGCGGCAGCATCGAGACCACCGGCCCCGGCTACACCATGCAGAACCTCCTCAACGGCGCCACCTACACCATCACCGTGAGCGCCGTCAACGAGGCCGGCACGTCGCCGCCGGGCGTTGCGGCGAGCGCCACCCCCGCCGCAACGCCCGGCGCCCCGGTGGCGGTGACCGCGGACCGCGGTGACGGGCGCATCGACGTGACCTGGCAGCCCCCCGCCAGTGACGGCGGCAAGCCGGTGCTGAGCTACACCGTTACCCGGTCCGCACCCGACGGCACCACCGGGTCGATCGACACCACCGCCACCAGCCACACCTTCGAAGGTCTCACCAACGGCACCACCTACACCGTCACTGTCACGGCCACCAACGAGATCGGCGCCTCGGCTGCCAGCCGGCCCGCCAGCGGAACACCGGCGCACATTCCCGGCGCCCCGGTGGCGGTGCGCACCATCCGGGAGGACTCCCGGATCCACGTGAGTTGGGACCCACCCGCCAGCGACGGTGGACTGCGCGTCACCGGCTACACGCTGTTGTGGGTGGCACCCGACGGCTCGGCGAACTCCGCCCGGACGACCGCCACCAGCCACACCCTCGAAGGTCTCACCAACGGCTCGACGTACGGCATCACCGTCTCGGCCACCAACGAGGTGGGCACCTCGGTAACCGCCGACCCGGTCCGAGCCACACCGGCGCGGCCCCCCGGTCCCCTGGCTCACGCAGAGATCGCCATCGGGCACGAGAGCCTGCTGGTGTCGTGGGAACCGCCGACCGACGACGGCGGCCTGCCGGTGCGGTCCTTCACCCTCACCTGGGTGGCACCCGACGGGGCGGTCACCGCCATCGAGACGGCGCACACCAGCCACACGATCGAAGGTCTCATCGGAGGCGCGGCCTACACGGTCACGATCCTCGCCAACAACGAGATGGGGGCATCCCCGGCACCGGTCTCCGCAGAGGCGACCCCGCAGCACGCCGTCGCGCCCGCCACCGGCAGCGGCAGCGGCACCGGCACCGGGACCACCGCGGTCACGGCGATTGCGGCGCCGAGCGCGCCACAACCGGGCGAAGCCGTCGCCGACCAGAGCGCGCCGGCTGTGACCGACGCTCCGGCCGCGGCGCCCCAGCCGGTGCCGGCCCGAACAAGAACCTGGCAGGACTCGGTGACCAACGACACCACCGTCGTCGTCCTGGCCGCTGTCGGGCTGGTGCTGATCGCCGCGCTGTTGGTGGTGTCGCGACGCCGTCGCTACAGCTTCGAGGAGGCCGGCAGCGACATCGCCGACATCTGGTAGCGATCGCCACAGAACCGCGCCCGGGGCCTACCGGGCCGCCGGCGGAACACTTAGCCGGCAGGCAGGAATCTCAGCCGGCCAGGTCTCCCAATCATCCGGCGGGGATCTCAGCCGGCCGGGAGTCCCAGCCGGCGGGCAGGGTTCTCAGCCGGCGGGTGGGACCTCCAGCGGGGCCGGACCGCAGAGGCCGTCGAGTTCGACGACCTGGATGCGGTCCCGGTTCTCCCAGGTGATCTCGTTGGCAGGATCGGGCCGCACCTTGTACTCGCGGAAGCTCATCTCGGCGGCGTCGAAGGTCAGGAGCCGGCCCCGCAGCACGTCGCCGTAGTCCAGGACGATCTTGATCGCCTCGAGGGCCTGAACCGAACCCACGATGCCCGGCAGAACGCCCAGCACTCCCGCCTCGGCGCAGCTGGGTGCCATCTCGGCCGGCGGCGGCTCGGGCACCATGTCCCGGTAGGTCGGGCCCTGGTGGGGATCGAACACGGTGACCATCCCCTCGAAGCGGAAGATCGAGCCGTGCACCACCGGGATTCCCAGCTTCACCGAGGCGTCGTTCAGCATGTAGCGCACCGGGAAGTTGTCGGCGCCGTCGATGATCACGTCGTAGCCGTCGATGATCTGCAGGATGTTGTCGGCCCCCAGGCGGACGTCGTGGGTGACGACGTTCACGTCGGGGTTGAGGGCGGTGAGCGTCTTCTTGGCCGAGTCGACCTTGCGCTCTCCCACCCGGTCGACGTTGTGCAGGATCTGGCGCTGCAGATTGGAAGCGTCGACGACGTCCATGTCCACGATGCCCAGCGTGCCCACGCCGGCGGCGGCGAGATACAGCGCCGCGGGCGAGCCCAGGCCACCGGCGCCGAGGCACAGGACGCGAGCATCCAGCAGGCGCATCTGGCCGACCTCGCCGACCTCCGGCAGCAGCAGGTGGCGGTGGTAGCGGTTGCGCTGCTCGGGGCTGAGCACCTGCGGGACGGCCCAGGGGCGGCCCTCGTCCTTCCACTTGTTGAAGCCGCCATCCATGGAGGTGACGTCCGTGTAGCCGAGCGACTGCAGCGTCTCGGCGGCGAAGGCCGAGCGCACTCCCCCGGCGCAGAACACCACGATCGGCGTCTCGCGACCCGGAAGGCGGTTCTCGATGTTGGCCTCGAGGTGGCCGCGGGGAATGTGGATGGCGCCGGGGATGGCGCCCTGGGTGACCTCGTCGGGTTCCCGCACGTCCAGGAAGGCCGCGCCGGCGTCGCGCAGGCGTTCACCGGTGACCGTATCGATCTCGGTGATCCTGGACTTGGCGGCGATGAGGATGTCGCGGAACGTGGGCATCGCTTCGGCTCCTTGTGCGATTCCGTTGGATATGCCGGCGGGTGCTACGCCTCCTCCGGCCGTCAATGCCGGCCGGCCCACTGGGCACCTCCGGCGGGTGGGGGCTCCGACCCGCCGGGACGGATCTCCCACCGCCGAAAAGTCTACCAAGTTAGTCAGGATTCGTCGCTTGCCCCCGACTCGGGGTCCGGCCCGAGGCCCGCGATCCGATCTCGGACCACCAGTGGCAGCACCTCACTGATGGACCCCCGCAGCACGACATCCGCGATGTCGTCGAACGGCGTTGGCTCGTTGTTCACGATGATCAGGTCGGCACCGTTGCTCCGAGCCACGGGCACCACCTCCGCAATGGGGTACACCGCCAGCGTGCTGCCCACCGCCAGCATGAGGTCGCAGGCGGTCGCCGCCTCCGAGGAGCGCACGAGGTCGCCGGTGACGAGGCTCTGGCCGAAGGAGATGGTCGCCGACTTCAGCAGGCCACCGCAGGAGTGGCACGGGGGATCCTGCTCGCCGGCCCGCAGCCGCTCGACGGCATGCGCCATGGGCCACTCCTCGCCGCATGACAGACACTTGACCCGCCGCCGCGTGCCGTGGATCTCCACGAGCCTCCCCGGCGAGGTTCCGGCCTCGGCGTGCAGGCCGTCCACGTTCTGGGTGATCAGCGTGTGCAGCTTCTCGCGCCGCTCGAGGGCCACGAGCGCCAGATGGCCGGCGTTGGGGACCGGCCGGCGCGCGCTGTTCTCGGCGAGGCGCTGCCGCCACACCTCCCTGCGCACCTCCGGGTCGCCCATGTAGTTGGCGATGTGGGCCTTCGCCTCGGCGCCGGGGTTGCGGGTCCACACACCCTGGGGGCCCCGGAAGTCGGGGATGCCGGAGTCGGTGGAGATGCCGGCGCCCGTCAGCACGACGACGCTTGCGGCGCGATCCACGAGATGCCGGGCACGGCTGATCTCTTCGGCCAGTTGCTCTCCGGCACTCGTCACGGCTTCCCTTCCGGTTGCGACTCGCCCAACACGGCGACTGGCGATGTCGACACGGTCCTCGACACCCGTCGCGGCCTCCCTCCCCGTTGTGACCCTAACCGGATGCGGAGCCACCCAACCCTGGCCGCCGCAGCCGGGCCGACCGACTAATCCGCCCGCCGCAAACCACAATGGGCGGGTCCGGGGGCATCCGCCCGAGCAGGACCCGGCAAGGGAGATTCCGATGACACTTCAGGACTCGGTCCAGGCGATCCTCGACGGCGGCGTGGCGCGCGGCGACGTGGCCGGCGCGACCGCCGAGATCGTCTCCCCGAACGAGGTGCTCTGCTCGGCGGCGGCCGGCGTTCGCTCCCTGCACGAAGAGGCCGCCGGGCCGATGACCAGCGACACGGTGTGCTGGATCGCCTCCATGACCAAGGCCCTCACCGGAACCGCCGCTATGCAGCTCACTGAGGGCGGTCGACTTCACCTCGACACCCCCGCCGCGGAGGTCCTGGAGCATCTGGGCACCGTCGGCGTGCTCGAGGGCTTCGACGCGCAGGGCAGCCCGCTGGTCCGCCCGGCGCGGGCCCCGATCACGCTCCGCCAACTGCTGACCCACACGGCCGGATTCGGCTACGAGATCTGGAGCGAGGACCTCCTCCGCTACCACGAAGTGACCGGCACCCCCACGATCAGGACTTGCCGGCGGGCCGCGCTGGACGCCCCGGCTCTCGGAGATCCCGGCGAGCAGTGGCTGTACGGAACGAACATCGACCACGTCGGGCTCATGGTCGAGGCGGCGTCGGGGATGCGACTCGGCGACTACCTGCAGCAACACCTCCTGGGTCCCCTGGGCATGGATTCCACCGCGTTCGGGATCAGCGCTGACATGCGGGCCAGGCTGGCCACGGTCCACATCCGCGGCGACGACGGTGCCCTGGGTGCCATGGGGAGGTTCGAGATGGACCAGGAACCCGAGGTGCAGTTGGGCGGCGCCGGGCTCTACAGCACCGTGGAGGACTACTGCCGCTTCCTGCAGATGATCCTCGGGCGCGGCACCCGCGACGGGGTGCAGGTGTTGCGCCCGGAGACGGTGGACCGGATGGTCGTGAACAACATGGGAACGTTGCGGGTGGTACCGCTGCCCGCCGCGATACCCGGCGTCGCCGGTGACGTCGAGTTCTACCCGGGCATCGAGAAGTCCTGGGGTCTGACCTTCCAGATCAACGAGGAGCCCTTGCCCACCGGTCGACCGGCGGGCGGCCTCATGTGGGCCGGGCTCGCCAACTCCTTCTACTGGATCGACATGCAGAACCAGGTGGCCGGCACCTACATCAGCCAGCAGTTCCCGTTCGGCGATCCCCGGACGTTCGGCCTCTTCGACAGCATCGAACGGGCCTGCTACACGGCCCTCGCGTAGGACCGCCCGGCGTCACGCATTCGCCTCGCCGACTGCGGCCGCCCCGAGCCGGCGAGACGGCTACCTCAGCTTGCCCCGGGACACGCTGAGGTATCGCAGCGATCCCCGTTGAGTCGTGCCGCACGCCTACGCGTGTGATTTCCCCCTTGACAAGCCCATTCATTTCTCCTATTTATTTCGCCCTATATCAATATTCGCCCGCCGCGGAGCCTTTTGATGCCACGGGCATCCAGAGTTCACGACTCGCCCAGGAGCGAACACCATGCAGACCCCACTCGTCACCGTCCCGCCTGTCCCGACCTCGGCGACCGATTCGCCGCCAACGGTGAGGGCGGCCGCCCAAGCCCGCGGTCCCGGCCCCAAGAGCACAGCCGGCGCCGTCGAACTCTGGGTGGAACCGTTGAACGATCTGTGCCCCGACCCCGGCCGGGGCCACCACCCTCGCTCGCCTTACGTGGAACTGTTCTGGTTGGGCGTGCTCGGGCCGTCAGCCACCTGGCTGATCCGGCGGTTGGCGCTGCGGCTGGAGGAGGCACCGGAAGGGGTTCTGATAGACACAGCCGAAATCGCGAGCGAGATCGGGTTGGGTGGCCGCCAGGCCCTCCAGTCGGCCTTCGATAGGGCGTTCGAGCGCTGTTGCCGGTTCGGACTCATGCAGAGAGGTCGCCACAACACGCTCTTCGTGCGCACCCGGCTGCCCGACCTGACCGCACGGATGGCCGAGCGCCTTCCTTCCCGCCTACGCGTGTTGCACGACGTCTGGCGGCGCCAACCGGGTTCGGATCCGGCGGGGACCGACACTCTGGCTCGCGCTCGGCGGCTGGCCATGGCGTTGCTGGCGTGCGGCGACGAGCCCGACGCGGTCGAGCGGCAGCTGCACACCTGGCAGTTCCACCCCGCAGTGGCCTTCGACGCCACCCGCTGGGCCACCGAGCAGCACACCCGGGCCGCAGCCGCGGTGAGCGCGGTCGATGCCTCCACCGGCGAGCCCGCTGCCCGCGTGGCAGACTGAACGGCGATGGACGCCATCACAGCCGCTCTTGTCGGCCTCGCCGGGATGCTCATCTGTGGGGGTTTCGTGTGGCTCCGATCCGAGATCGTCCCCCGCCTCGACCGCATGGAAGGACTGCTGCGACCGGAGGGTGAGCGGATCGCCCGCCTCGAGGGGCGCGACGACGCTCTCGGCAACGGCTAGGGCATCAGTCGCCGGGCGGCGAGAAGTTCCTGACCAGGTCGACGAGCAGGCGGACGCCGAAGCCGGTGCCACCCTTGGCGGCCTCCCCGTCGACATTGTCGGTCCAGGCGGGACCGGCGATGTCGAGGTGGACCCAGGGGATGCCGTCGGCGACGAATTCCTGCAGGAACAGCGCGGCGGTGAGGGTGCCGCCCCAGCGGTTGCCGATGTTCTTGAGGTCGGCGACCGGGGAGTCCAGCTGCTTGCGGTAGTCCTCGGGCAGCGGCAGGTGCCAGACCCGCTCCCCGGCGCGGTCCGCGGCCGCCTCCACGGCGTCGATCCAGCCGTCGTGGTTGCCCATGAGACCCGCCACCTTGGTGCCGAGAGCCACCATGCACGCCCCGGTGAGCGTGGCGAGGTCCACGATGGCGTCGGGCTTTGCCTCGCTGGCCAGCGACAGGGCGTCGGCGAGAATCAGCCGGCCCTCGGCGTCGGTGTTGAGCACCTCCACCGTCTTGCCGTTGCGAATGGTGAGGATGTCCCCGGGCCGGGTTGCGTCGCCGCCCAGCATGTTGTCGGTGATGGGGACGTAGCCGGTGACCCTGATCGGGGGCGCCAAGGTCTTGACCACACGCATCGTTCCGAGCACGGCGGCGGCCCCGCTCATGTCGATCTTCATGGTCTCCATGCCCGTGGCGGGCTTGATGGACAGCCCCCCGGAGTCGAAGGTGATGCCCTTGCCCACGAGAGCCAGGAATCCCTCGCTGTCGGTGGGCGGTTGCCAGGTGATCTCGACGAACCGGGGAGACTGTGTCGAGCCCCGGTTGACCCCCAGTAGTCCGCCCAGGCCGGCCTCGACGATCTCTTCGGTCTCCCAGACCGCGATCTCCAAGGCGGCGCCCTCGCTGCCGTCGTCGCCCGACGCCAGCGCCCCGGCCGCCGCAGCGAGCTTCTCGGGGGTCAACGACCCGCCGGGCTCGTTGACCAGGTCCCGCGCGAAACAAACGGCCTCGGCCACAGCCGTGCCGAGCTTCAGCGCGTCACGCACTTCCTGCCCAGCGCCGACGACCGACAGCTTCCGCAGTGAGTTGGGCTCGGGATCGCTCTTGAAGGCGTCGTAGCCGTAGGCACCCAGAAGGATCCCCTCGGCGTGCGCCTGCGCCGCGGCGGGGAGGTCACCCGCGTCGGCGACGGCGTCCAGAACCGAGGAGGCCAGCCAGCGGTGGCGGCGCACCAGCCGCGCCAGAGCCGCGGAGGATCGCCGGATCACTGCCGGTGTGACATCGGCGGCGGGACCCAGACCCACCACGGCCACCGGACGGCCATCGGGTCCGGCCACCATCTGCACCTGACCCGCCTTGCCCTCGAACCCGAGACCCCGCAGCAGCCCCCAGTCCAGGCCACCGGGCTCGGAATCCACTTGGTCGGAGCAAACTCCGAGCGCGGTCACATCGGCACCGGCGGGAACGGTGCGGGCGAGGGTCACGGAAACAGCCACGGTGTTCCTCCTCTGTCGGCGGGATCAGGGACGCGGACGCCGACTCACGCTAGCGGCGCGTGCGTACAACAGAGGTTGGGGACGCCGGGGGGCGGCGCCGGATCGATTTCGCCAGACGATCCGCCGACGGCCACCGGCGGCCCCAACCGGGCAGAGGCTCAGGAGCCGGCTATGAAGGCTTCGACGGCGTCGCGGGCGTCCTCGTCGCGCATCTGGCGCGGCGGCGACTTCATGAAGTAGGCGGAAGTCTCGTACAGCGGGCCGCCGATGCCGCGGTCGAGGCCCAGGCGGGCACAGCGGATGGCGTCGATGACCACTCCGGCGGAGTTGGGGCTGTCCCACACCTCCAGCTTCAACTCCACGTTCAGCGGCACGTCACCGAAGGTCGTGCCCTCGATGCGGATGTGGCACCACTTGCGATCCTCGAGCCAGGGCACGTGGTCCGACGGGCCGACGTGCACGTCGGAGCCCGCCAGCTCGGACTCCAACTGGCTGGTGACGGCCTGGGTCTTGGAAACCTTCTTGGACTCCAGCCGGTCCCGCTCCAGCATGTTCAGGAAGTCGGTGTTCCCGCCGAAGTTGAGCTGGTAGGTGCGGTCCACCTGCACGCCCCGGTCCTGGAAGAGTCGTACCAGGTTGCGGTGCACGATGGTGGCCCCCACCTGGGACTTGATGTCGTCGCCGACGATCGGCACGCCGCGCCGGCGGAACCGCTCGGCCCACGACTCGTCGCCGGCGATGAAGACCGGCATGCAGTTGACGAGGGCGCAGCCGGCTTCCAGGGCCTGCTCCGCGTACCAGCGCGCCGCCTGCTCGGATCCCACCGGAAGGTACGAGACGAGCACATCGGTGTCGGTGTCGCGCAACACCTGGGCCACGTCCACCGGCGCCTGCGGCGACTCCACGATGACGTCGGAGAGATAGCGCCCGATGCCGTCGAGGGTGGGGCCGCGCTGCACGGTCACGCCGGCGGTCGGCACGTCGCAGAACGCCACGGTGTTGTTCTGGCCGTTGCCGATGGCCTTGGCGAGGTCTTCGCCGACCTTTGCCGCGTCGACGTCGAAGGCGGCCGTGAATCGAACGTCGCCGATGGAGTAGCCACCGAGCACCGGGTGCATCAGGCCGGGGATCTCGTCCTCCGCGCGGGCGTTGCGGTAGTACTCGACGCCCTGGACGAGCGACGAGGCGCAGTTGCCGACGCCTGCGATAGCCACGTTGATCTGTGCCATGGTTTCCCTCCTTGCGGCGCCCGCCACCGTCGTGGTGGCGCCGGTGGTTCGGTTGCGAATCGGCCGTGGATCCGGTCAGGAGGCGATCGATGTCTCGATCCCGGGGTGTCCGGTCCCTCGTTGCCGACCACAATATATTCGATTTTCGGAACGGTGCAACCGTTTCGATAGGCAATTAGTTATAGGATCCTTCTCATGGCCCCGCCCGCGCGGCACCGGTATCCCGGTGGCAAACACAAGAACCGCTCCGGAGACGAGCAGGTGCCGCTGAACGTCAGCACCCGCGCCCTCGGCCACCTCCAGAAGGTGGCGGAACTGTCCTCCTTCACCGAGGCCGCACGCGCGTTCGGGATCAGCCAACCGGCACTGTCGCAGAG
>JAPONU010000383.1 GCA_026713745.1 bacterium | reverse complement strand
CGCCCCGACAGGCAGCTGTAGCCGCAGCGCGAGAGGCCCGGATCTATACCGAGAACGAACACTCGTACGAGGCTAGACGGAAGCGGCCAGGTCCTGGAGGATTTCGTCAGGGATGTCGAAGTTGGCGTGCACGTCCTGGACGTCGTCATGGTCGTCCAGTTCGCTGACGAGGCGCAGCACCGCGCGGGCCTGCTCGGCCGAGGCCACCGGCACCACCTGCGTCGCCAACATCGTGGACTCGGCGTTCTCGACGCCGACGCCGGCGGCGGCCAGCGCGGCGGCCACCGCCGGCAGGTCCGTCGGCGCGCAGGTCACCCGCCAGGTGTCGCCCTCGTCGATGATGTCCTCGGCCCCGGCGTCGAGGGCGGCCATCATCAACTCCTCCTCGTCGACGGTTCGGGGGACGGTGATCACACCGCCCCGGCGGAACTGCCAGGCGACCGCCCCGGGCTCCGCCAGCGAACCGCCGTACGAACGGAACAGGGAGCGGACCTCCGAAGAGGTGCGGTTGCGGTTGTCGGTGAGCACCTCGACGTACAGGGCCACCCCTGCCGGGGCGTATCCCTCGTAGGTGAACGGCTCGTAGGCAACCCCTTCCAACTCGCCGGTGCCTCGCTTGATTGCCCGCTCGATGGTCTCGAGCGGCACCGAGGCGTCGCGCGCCTTCTGGTACATGGTGCGCAGCGTGGGGTTGGCGTCGAGGTCGCCCCCGCCGGCGCGGGCGGCAACCTCCACCTGCCGGATGAGGCGGGCGAAGAGCTTGCCGCGGCGCTTGTCGGCGGCTCCCTTGCGGTGCTTGATCGTGGCCCATTTGGAATGACCGGACATCTACGCGGTCTCCTCGCAGAACAGGCGGTGCAGGCGCAGGTCGCCCGACAACTCGGGATGGAACGTGCAGCCCCAGGCCCGGCCCTGCCGGCAGAGCACGGGATTGCCGTCGAGGCGGGCGAGGACCTCGACACCGGCCCCGACGCGCTCGATGATCGGCGAGCGGATGAAGATGGCCCTCATGGGCGGCGAGCCCAGGGCGGCCACCGGCAGATCGGTCTCGAAGGACTCGGTCTGGGGCCCGTAGGCGTTGCGGCGCGCCCCGATGTCCAGGGCACCGAAACTGCGCTGGTCGCTACGCCCGTCGCCGACCTCGGCGGCGAGCAGCAGCAGGCCCGCGCAGGTGCCGAGAACCGGCATCGCGTCAGCGAGGCGCTCGGCCAGCGGTTCGGTGAGGCGTGCGGCGTCGAGCATCATCGACATCGTCGTGGACTCGCCGCCGGGCAGGATGAGCCGGTCCACGTCGGCCAACTCATGTGGCCGGCGCACCGGCACACCGGTCGCCCCGACGTCGCTCAGTGCCGCGAGGTGCAGGTCCGTGGCGCCCTGCAGCGCCAGCACCCCGACCTTCACCGCCCGCCTCTCACCAGCTCCGCTCTCACCAACCCCGCTCGGCCAGCCGGGTCTCGAGGCCGCCGAGTTCGAGGCCCGGCATCGCCCCGCCCAACCCGCGGCTGACCTTCAGCAGGATGGCGGGATCGTCGAAGTTGGTGGTGGCCTCCACGACGGCCTTGGCGCGGGCCGCGGGGTTGTCGCTCTTGAAGATCCCCGATCCCACGAAGGTGGCCTCGGCGCCCAGCTGCATGACGAGCGAGGCGTCGGCGGGCGTGGCGATCCCGCCCGCACAGAACATGGGCACCGGGAGCCGGCCCGTCTCGGCGATCTCGCGCACCAGCGCCACAGGCGCCTGCAGGCGCTTCGCCCAGTCGTACAACTCTGCGCCGTCGGCGACGGTGATGCGACGGATGTCGCCGGTGATGGAGCGCAGGTGGCGCACCGCCTCGACGATGTTGCCCGTCCCGGCCTCGCCCTTCGAGCGGATCATGGCCGCTCCTTCGGAGATCCGCCTGAGGGCCTCTCCGAGATTGGTGGCGCCGCACACGAAGGGAACCGTGAACCGCCACTTGTCGATGTGGTGGGCCTCGTCGGCGGGTGTCAGCACCTCGCTCTCGTCGATGTAGTCCACACCGAGCGCCTCGAGCACCTGCGCCTCGGCGAAGTGCCCGATGCGGGCCTTGGCCATCACCGGAATCGTCACCGTCTCGACGATGGACTCGATCATCTCCGGGGGGCTCATGCGGGCCACTCCGCCGTCGCGGCGGATGTCGGCGGGAACACGTTCGAGGGCCATCACGGCCGCCGCCCCGGCATCCTCGGCGATCCGGGCGTGCTCGGCGGTGACGACATCCATGATGACGCCGCGCTTGAGCATCTCGGCGAGGCCGCGCTTGACACGCATGGTGCCCTGGGCACGCCCCAGCGGGGCGGGTGGGGCCGTTGCGTTGGCTTCGGAAGGATCGGCGGCAGTCATGGGTTCCAGTGTACGACGCAGCGGTTGGCTCACGGTCGGCGAGGGGCGCCGGCCCCCGCGGATCCGGCGCCCGACGCTCACAGGTCGCCGAGAACCGTGATCCGGTCGGCCACGTGGACCCGCTGGCGGCCCGGTCCGAGGGCCTCGTGCATCCAGAGATGGCGGATCGCCGGCGAGCGACGCTTCAGCCTGGGCGCGGTGTCCTCCATGCGGGCCAGCGCACCCACCACTCCGGGAGGGAACCGCGTCAGCTGCGCCGCGCTGACGTCCGCCGCCACGATCTGCGCAGCGTCGAGACGCCGCGACGCCAAGGACGCCCCCAGGGGACCGACCATGAGCGCCAGGGCACACAGCCGGGTGTCGCGGCGCGTGGTCCCGTCGGCGATGCGCGCCAGCAGGTGGGCCAGCGTGCCTTCCAGTTCCACCGGGGCCACGACCTCCAGCAGTCCGGTGGTGACCGCCACCGTGGCGGTGCGCGGGCCCCGGCCGTACGCCAGCGCTCCAGGTGCCTCGTCGTCGATCACCGCCAGCCGCGGCACCGGCAAGCCGGCACCGAGACACAATGCCTCGACGTACACCTCCATCCGTTCGGCTTCCGCGGGAGTCGGGGCGCGCGCCCCGGCCAGACGCCCCGCGATCCGGCCCGCCGACGCCAGCGCGGCGGCAATCCCGACCGCCAGGGCCCCGACACCGGCCACGACGATGATCAGTACCGTCACGCCAGCACACTCTCATAGACGGCCGCGTAGCGCTCGGCAAGGCGGTCCATCGAGAACTGCTCCGCCCGCTGGATGCCCCGAGCCACCAGGTCGCCCGGTGTGGCCAGCAGACTCCGCAACGCCGCTGCGAGGCGCTCGGCGTCACCGGGCGGCACCAGCGAGGCCTCGACCCCTTGGCGCGCCACCCGCGTGTAGCCGGGAATGTCTGTGGCCACGATTGCCGTCTCAGCCGCCATCGCCTCCAGGAGTACCACGCCGAAGGACTCGCCGTGCAATGACGGAGCGCAGAACACGTCAGCCCCGCGGAGGCGGCTTATCTTCTCGTCCTCGCTGAGGCGACCCAGCCACCTGACGCGATGGTCATCGGCGGTGCGCCGGCGGAGCGTCTCGGTCCGGGGACCCTCACCGCCCACCCACAGCACCACGTCGGGCGGCAGCTTGCGCATGGCCGCCAGCAGCACGGCGAGGCCCTTGCGCGGCTCGTGGCGACCCACGAAGAAGATCGTGGGGCCTTCGGTGGGATGCGGCTTGGTCTGGCGGAAACGCTCCACCGGCACACCGTTGAACAACACCTCGTAGGTTCCGCCGAGGTGGCGGCGCGCCAACTCGGCGGCCTCGGTGGACACGGCGCCGCGCCAGTCCAGCCGGTTGCAGACCCAGCGCAGCACCGGCGACACGTTCTCGTAGGCGGCGGATCCCCCGGCGGCGTGGAACGTGGCGACCAGCGGGGCGCGCTTGGAGACGAGGGCGGCGAGCGAGGGGGCCGGCACGAGCGGCTCGTGGACGTGCAGCAGGTCGAAGCGCTGATCCCGCAGCACCGCGTAGCTGCGCTGGAACGCCGGGATGTCGAAGGCGATCGGGGCGAACGAGCCGTTCGCGGCGATGAACAGCGAGTTGCCGATGGGAATGATGTCGGGCTCGGGGGGCGGGCCGTCGCACGGCCCGAGCAGGCTCACCGCGAGCCCGCGGCGGCGCAGGGCCCGTGCCAGGTACAGGGCCTGCATCTGCACGCCACCGGGAAGGGTGAAGCTGTAGGGGCTGATCATCCCTACGCGCACGGAACTCACGTTAGCGGGAGCGCGCACCGGCCGATGCCCGGGCGCGGGTGCGGAACGCCGCCACGGCCTCGTGATCGCTCGGCCAGTTGGGCTGCATCAGGTGCCACTGCGTAGGATCCGGGCGGATCATGTCCTCGAGGAGGTGGGCCAGTCGCTGGGTGGCCTCGGCAACCACGGGGCGCAGGCGACCCTCGCGGCTGACCAGCATCGGAGGGAAGGTGTCGGCGTGGCACTTGCCGTTGCGCCGCCGCACCACGACACCCACGATGGGGGATCCGGTGCGCCGGGCAAGCACGGCGGCACCACCCGGCAGGGTCGTCGTCTCGCCGAAGAACTCCACCTCCACACCGCCGCCGCCGATGTCCCGGTCGGTGAGCAGGCACACCACGTGACCGTCGTTGAGGGCTCCGGTGAGCGCGCCGAGTGCCTCGGGTCCGGCCGGCACGATCTCCATGCCGATCCGGCGGCGGTACCGCTCCATCCAGGCGAACAACTCGGGATGCTCGATCGGTTCGACGACCGCGGTCACCTTGGTCCCGGGCCGCTGGGCCAGCCACACACCCGCCCACTCCCAGCTGCCGACGTGCGGCAGGGCCAAGATGGCGCCGGGCCCCATGCGCAGGGCATTGGAGAT
>JAPONU010000382.1 GCA_026713745.1 bacterium | reverse complement strand
GCGGACGTGCGGCGTCTGCTCGATCAGCTCGAGGATCTCGCCGACCAAGGCGCTAGCCGCACCGAGATCGCCGCCACCCTGTTCGGGTCGGCACATGCCCTGGACCGTGGCCGGAAACTGGCGGCAGTGGCGGAGTGCGCTCTCCGCCACTGCATCAGCGGCGGAACCGAACTCGAGGGTCGAGCACTCTGGGAGGCGGCAGGCATTCTGGCCGATCGTGTCTCGGCGCCCGTGCTCACCTGGGCGCTACCGGCGACGGGAACCTCCCCGCTCGACGTTCAGATCCGGGCGGCCACGTTGGGCGCGCTTCCCCTCCACATCAGCCTCGTGGCGATGCAGAAGTATCCGATCAGTTTGCCAAGCGGCTCGTCGGTGCTGGTCGTGGAGAACCCGCGGCTTGTCGAGGCAGCCGCCGAGCGTGAACTGCCGGGCTGCGTTGTGACCACGAACGGCAACCCCACCACCGCGGTCCGGACTCTGCTGGGCCAGTTGCAGCGCTCCGGCGCCAGCCTCCAGTACCACGGCGACTTCGACGCAGCGGGGCTCGCCATCTGCCGTCGAATGCAGGCGGGATGCTGTGAGCCCTGGATGATGAGCGCCTCCGACTACGAGGCGGCCGTCGAGACGGCCACGCAGTCCGGCGTCCGGCTGGAACGCGAGTCCCGGGACTGTGGAGCCACGCCGTGGGATCCGGAACTGCAGGAAGCCTTCGCGCACCGCAAGCTCATCGTCCACGAGGAATTCGTGCTGGACGGCGTCCTCGATCGGTTCATCTCAAGCAAGTTCACCGACTGAGCCCGGAGCACGTCAATCACTTGCTGCTCTTCCCGCACCTGGCTGATCGCGGCGGTCGCGGTCGGTCCCGGAGAGTGATCTAAACTTTGCCTTCTAGTATTTAGATAACAGTATATCAGCCTAACATCTGAGGCGCGAGTGTGGAGGTGCTGGTGACGGGATGGCCGCCGGCGGGGCGTCAAGCCGTGACCGTCGACAACGAGTTGTATCGCCCGTGGATCGACGACAGCGCGCGCCGGATCGTGGTGACCCAGACGGTGGCGGCGAGGATCGAGGCGCTGGCGGTGCCGGCGCTGGGGCGCGCCGCCGGCGAGGCGGTCGGGGAGGCGACGCGGGCGGTCGCCGGACTGCGTGAGCATGCGGCCGGCGCGACCGGGGTGCTGGGTCATCTGAGTGCGGTGCTGATCCGGGCCGACGCGGTGGCGTCGTCGCAGATCGAGCAGATCACGACCTCATCTGAGGCGTTGGCGGTGGCGCTGGCGGACGTGAGCGACGAGGAGTCCGACGTCCATCCCACCGACACCGCGTTGGTGGCGGCGAATGTGGCCACGGCGTTGGCCGCTTTCCGGGCCGGTGAGCCGGTCACTGCGGAGTGGTTCCACCGGCGCCACCGCGGCCTGCTGGCAGCGGACCGCGAGTTGCTGCCACGCCATCTCGGCGCCTGGCGGGACTGCGCCGTGTGGATCGGCGACAATCGCCGGACGGCGGCCTTCGAGGGCCCACCGTTCGAGCAGGTACCGGCGCTGATGGACGATCTGGTGCGCTTCGTGGCGCGCCGCGATGTGCACCCGGTCGTGCACGCCGCCATCGCGCACGCCCAGTTCGAGACGATCCACCCCTACGTTGACGGCAACGGCCGCGTCGGCCGCCTGCTGATCCACCAGTTCCTCGACGCCGGTGCGGCGCCGGCGCCGGTGGCCCACGGCCTGCTGCACGACCCGACGGGCTACGTCGCCGGGCTCTCGGCCTACCGGGCCGGCGACCTCGACGGGTGGGTGGCTGTGTTCGCGGCCGCCGTTGCGGACGGCGCGGCCGCGGCGGTGCAACTGGTGGACCGCATTGCCGACCTGCACAGGGACTACCGGAGGCGGGTCCGCACACGCGCCGACTCGCCGGTGGAGCGGATCCTCGACTCGCTCGTGGGGACCCCGGCGATCACCGCTGCCGAAGTACAGGCCACCTACCGCCTCAGCGCCGGGCGGGCCTCGCAGATCCTGCACCGACTCGCCGGAGCGAACGTCCTGCGGCTCAGCGCCCACCGCGCCGGCCGGGCGCAGGTATGGGTCGCCCACGAGGTCATCGACGCCGTCGACACCATCAACGCCACCATCCCCCGCCGCCACCTCGACGCCGACACGGGCCTGGACCTCTAGGACGACCGCGGGGCAAGCCTCAGCGATATCGGCACGGTGGCGACGGGGGATGATGGCGAGCGCCGGCGGGGAGAGGTCGGCGCAGCAGCACCACCACCGGCCCGTCGCCGCCGGTGTCGGAGTACATGAGACCGGTGGCCGTCGGCCCCTCCAGCGGCATCCGTCGACCCCCTCGCCGGCAGGCGTCGAGCGCTATCGAGAGTCCTGTCCGCGTAGCCAGTCCCGGGCGGCGTGGTGCGCGAAGGCGACGCGGCCTCTGCCTTCTGTGAGTTCGGCTGTGGCGGCCGGGGATTCCGGCCTGCGCTGGAAAAACGGTGTCTGTCAGCTGTGTCCGGCTTCGAGCGTGCGAGTGACGGCCCGGCGGATCCACGATGACACCGAGCGGTCGTCGGCCTCGGCGGCGGCTCTGACCTGTTCGAGGACGTCGGGCGGGAACCGCACCGGGACCGGATCGGTCATCGGCCCCTTGCGTCGCCGGGGCGGACCCTGGGGGATCTGGTTCTCCGGCCTGTTGTAGAACTCGTGCTCCTCAGCGGGCGTCATCGAGGCGTCGTTCATCGGTCCTCCATGTAGCGGGTGGCGAGGTGTGCTGCCGCGACGTAGCAGCCGATCGGTCGACACTTCGTCGGGTCGCCCGAGTCCGCGGGCGCCACGGGAACGACGAGAACGGTGCTGCTGACCTGGGCAACCATCAGCCAATGGGCCGGAGGCCCGGCCGGATAGAACAACGGGTCGCTGCGCCACACGTCGTGGATGTCGTCGATGCCGAGCGCTTCATGCTTGAACAGGTGTGGAGCCTGCCTGGTGATCTCGAATGGGTCATCCTCATCGAGTAGGTCAATGTCGAACAGGTCATCCTCCCACGGGATTGTAATACAAACGGATACGAGTCGTGTCGGGTCGGCGGGCTCGGCTCTCGCTCGTTCGGCAAGACGATCGGTGAACGCACGAGAACTGTGCGGGCTCCTCGAGCGCCGCGGCGACAGATCACCGCGAATGCCGGCACCATGGCGAGGCTCCTCGCCCAACAGATAGTCCCCGCCATTCCCGGCTAACCGGGAAGACGGGGAAGAATGTCTGGAGCTTATCGGTTATTCGCTCAAGCGGAAGTAACTCCTGTGGTCCTACTCGCCGGTGGGCGGCCTACAAGCCGTACCGGCGGAAGTACTCCTCCTCGTCCAGGGCGAGTCGGGTTCTGTGGGCAGTCCCGAGCCGGTGGCGACCTCCCACAGGAACCCGTCGAGATCGGCGAAGTATCCCGAGTAGCCGCCCCAGAAGGTCTCGGCGGCGGGCTTGACGAGACGCGCCCCGGCCGTCTGGGCCTCGCTGAGCACGGTGTCCACCTCGGCGCGGGTGGCCACGTTGTGCGCGATCGTGAATCCGTGCCACGCCGGCGGTGGGGCGCCCGGTCGATGTGGCTCGCCGATGTCGGTCGCCAGGGCATCCCGCGGGTAGAGCGCCAACAACAGGTCGTGGAGCGCAAAGAACGTGATGGACTCGCCACCCGCCTCGTGGACGGGGAACCCCAGCCCGTCGCGATAGAAGCGCGTGGCGCGCCCGATGTCGGACACCCCGAGCGTGATGATGCTGATTCGGGGTTCCATGGCGTGTCCTCTCCTGCGTGGGCCGGCGTTGGGCTTCGGTGGCTGATCCTCATGATTACCGGAACCTTCGGAATTCGGACCTCGGGGCCGGGACTGCGTGCCAGCCGG
>JAPONU010000381.1 GCA_026713745.1 bacterium | reverse complement strand
CGGGCGGCCGGAACGACCATCGGCGGGGCCGGAACGACCATACGGGCGGCCGGAACGACCATCGGCGGGGCCGGAACGACCATCGGCGTGGACGGCACGACCATCGAGGCAGGGGAGCGCATTATTCGGCTGCCTCCTCGGTGTCGTCGGGAGACAGGCTTTCCATGCGTTCGGGGGCGCTGACGCCCAGGAGGTCCAGGGCGATGACCAGGCCGATGCGGGCCGCCTCGGCGAGCCACAGGCGGGCGACGGCCAGCGGCGGATCGATGTCGCTGCGCAGCACCGGGCAGTCGTGGTAGAAGCCGTGGAAGGCGCCGGCCAGCTCGCGCACCCAGCTGGTGAGCTTGTGGGGCGCCCGCTCCCTGGCGGCGTCGGCAACCACGTCGCCGAGGGCGTGCAGCGTCCGCAACACCTCCAGCTCGCGGGGGTCGCCGAGCAACTCCAGCGAAACCTCGTCCAGCGGCGGGCGCGCGATGCCCCGCTCGGCGGCGGTGGCCGCCAGCGAGCAGATGCGGGCGTGCGCGTACTGCACGTAGAAAACGGGGTTCTCCATGGACTGCGCCGCCACCACGTCCAGGTCGATGGTCTGGCGGCTGCGGAGGGACTGCAGCAGGAAGGTCATGCGGGCGGCGTCGGGGCCGACGAGGTCGACGAGGTCGTCCAGCAGGACCAGGTTGCCGGCCCTCTTGGAGATCTTCGCCTCGGCGCCCCCACGCATCACCGTGACGAGCTGCCCCAGCACGATCTCCAGCTGCTCGCGGCGGTTGCCGAGGGCGCAGACGCCGGCCGCCAGTCGCTCCTCGTAGCCGTGGTGGTCGGCGCCCCACACGTCGATCATCAACTCGAAGCCGCGGGCCAGCTTGTCGGCGTGGTAGGCGATGTCGGGCAGCAGGTAGGTGGGCTCGCCGTCGGAACGCACCAGCACCCGGTCCTTGTCGTCGCCGCCGTCGGCGCTGCGCAGCCAGGTCGCCCCGTCGGCCCGGTAGGCGGCGCCGGAGGCCTCCAGGGTCGCCAGAACCGCGGCGACAGCCCCGGACTGCACCAGGGCGCGCTCGCTGGCCCAGGTGTCGAAGCGCACGCCGAGGCGCGCCACGCTGTCGGCCACGTCGCGGTGGGCGCGGGCGTAGCCCCATTCGAGGGCGTCGGCGCCGTCGGGCATCTCCGCAGCCCACTCGGCGATGTAGTCGGCGTGGTAGCCGTCTTCGGGTGGCTCGGCGCCCTGCTTGCGGGCGACGAGGGACTCGGCGAACGCCGCCATCTGGCGGCCGCGGTCGTTGAGGTAGTACTCCCGGTGGGGGACGTAGCCGCAGCGGGCCAGGATGTTGCACAGCGTGTCGCCGTAGGCGGCCCAGCGCCCACCGCCCACGTGGAGCGGCCCGGTGGGGTTGGCGCTCACGAACTCCACGTTCACCGCCATACCGGCGCCGAAGTCAGCGCACGCGTAGCCGTCGACACCCCCGGCGACCACCTGGCGCAGCACGTCGTGCAGCCAGCCGTCGTCGAGGTGGAAGTTCACGAAGCCAGGGCCCGCCACCTCCACCTGCCGCACATGGGCGGGCGGGTCGGCGGTGATGTGTTCGGCCAGTTCCCCGGCAAGGTCGCGGGGGCGGCGACCGGCGGCCTTGGCGCAGACCAGCGCCACGTTCGAGGACCAGTCGCCGTGTTCGGCGTGCGCAGGGCGACCGAGCTCGATGGTGGCGGGCAGGGGCTCGACGCCGCACCCGGCGAGCGCGGCACGCAGGGCGTCGATCAGGTGCGTGCGGATCATGATGCAAATCACCTCGAGCGCCTCGGGGCGTTCCGGAAATCCTCCGGCGACAGGCCGTGACGGGAACCGCGCCGGCGCTCGCAGCCTCGCCCGGCCGGGGCCGCTTCCAAGCGGGTGGCTGACCACCCGGATTCGCCTCCCAGCGTACCGGCACCGCTGCTGCGCCCGCGGCGTTAGCCTGCGAGTCCGGCCCTCGTAGCTCAGGGGATAGAGCAGCGGCCTCCGGAGCCGTGCGCGCAGGTTCGAATCCTGCCGAGGGCGCAGCGGCGATGCGTTACGGCGCAGCCAACGAAGGGACCGACCATGACAGGACGACTCGCCGGCAAGGTTGCCGCGATCACCGGCAGCGCCAGCGGCTTCGGCGAGGCCGCTGCCCGGCTGTTCGTGGCCGAAGGGGCCAGGGTGGCACTCGGCGACATCCAGATCGACCGGGGCCGGGAGATCGCCGCCGAACTCGGCGACGCGGCCCGGTTCATCGAATGCGACGTGAGCCGCGAGGAGCACCTGGCGGCCCTCGTGGACCTCGCCGTCGACAGCTTCGGGCAGCTCGACGTGATGTTCAACAACGCCGGGATCGTGGGCGCACGGGGCCCCATCGACCAGATCTCCGACGCCGATTGGCGGTTCACCATCGACGTGTTGCTGCACGGCGTCTTCTACGGCATGAAGCACGCCGCCCGGGTCATGAAGCCGCGCCAGACGGGTTCGATCATCAGCATGTCCTCCACCGCGGGGGTGATCGGCGGCCTCGGGCCCCACGCCTACGCCGCCGCCAAGCACGCCGTGGTGGGGCTCACCAAGAACGCCGGCGCCGAGCTGTGCCGCTTCGGGATCCGCGTGAACTGCATCGCCCCGCACTCCATGGCCACCCCGATGGTGGCGATGGCGCACCTCGGCAACCCCGACGACATCGACGGCGTGCTGGCCGAGCTCACCGCCAAGTCACCCATCGCCGGGCGACCCGGCCTCGCCTCCGACGTGGCCAACGCCGCCCTGTGGCTGGCCGGCGACGAGTCGGGCTACACCAACGGCCACTGCCTCACCACCGACGCGGGCGTGACCACCGGCTCCAAGGGCAACGACGCCCCCTACTCCGAGCCGCTGCCGATCATGCGGGAGGCGGGCCGCACCGGGCTGTGACGGCTCCGACGAGGACTCCGGCCCCGCCGGAATGACGACAAATCACGCTCGGGGCGGGCCGCCTCACCCCTGCCTGTCCAGCCAGATCTGAAGTGTCCGGGTGGTCCACGTGGGGACGCCCGTACCCAGGAAGTCGTTGTCGTTGGTCCACACCGCCGCGCTGAGCGCCAGCGCACACGCCACGACCGGCCAGTCCGCGGGATCGCGCTGGGAGCGGGCCAGCGCCTCCCGCTCGAACGGCGAATAAACCTCGCCGGCGACGACGGCCAGGTTGTTGTCCACCGCATCGAGGCACAGCATCAACAGGTCGTCCCGCTCGGCCGCATCAAGCCCGGCGGACGCCGCAACGGCACCGATACGTCGAGGCAACTCCACGTGAACCTCGCCCAATGTGTGCTCGGGCAGGTACAGGTCCAAGCGGTGGTCGCTGAGCCGCTCCCTCCCCTTGATCCGCAGCAGGTCGGCCACCAGGACGCTGGTGTCGACCACCAGCAGCATCATCAGTCCATCCGGCTCCCGGGTACGACCGCCTCGACGAGATCCTCCTCGTCCCAACCTGTCCGGTCAAGCACCCGCTCGACCGCTTTGCCAACGCGGTCGAGCGATTCGCGAACCTCTTGGCGGCTTCTCTTGGGCGCCGGAACCGGCACGAAGAAGCCGATCGGGTTGCCGTGCCGCTCGATGCGGATCGTCTCACCCAGCTTCATCAACGCGGTAGCTTGATCCCTGAACTCCCTTATCCCGACCGAGCGCATCTCTGAACCCCCTTCAGTTGTGGTCACTACTGTAGCCACTTAGTGACCAATATACAGGTCGATCACGGCGGCGCGGCCGGCGGGACCATCGGCTCCGTGAACGACACCACCACGGCCGCCCCGCCGCCGGCCGCAGCGACCCCCGCCAAGAAGCCCCGCTGGACCTACCAGTGGAAGGAGCTCTACGAGGAGGTCATCACCAGCGGGCTGTGCACCGGCTGCGCCGGCTGCGTCATCGCCTGCCCGCACGACGTGATCGGCTACCGCCACGAGCCCGGCCAGTACTACCCCTTCCACCTGGAGGAGGAACTGGGCCTCGACGACTGCGTGCATGGCGTGAAGGGCTGCACGTCCTGCACCCGGGCCTGCCCCCGCTTCCGGGCCTGGGAGCCCGAGGCCGACGAGCATCTCTTCGGGCGGCGGCGGAACGACGACGAGGTCTCCGGCGTCTACAAGGACATCATCCTGACCCGCGCCAGCGACGACTTCGTCTACGACGTCGGCCAGGACGGCGGGCTGGTGTCGGCCATCCTGATCTGGTGCCTGGAGAACGGCATCATCGACGGCGCACTGGTGTCACACCTCGAGGGCGAGGCGGCCGGGTGGAAGGCGGTGCCGGGCGTGGCCACCAACCGCGACGAGGTCCTGGCGGGGGCCGGCAGCCGCTACACCTACTCGGCCAACACCATGGCCTACCCCGAGGCCACCGAGCAGGGGCTGAAGCAACTCGCCCTCGTGGGCATGAGCTGCCAGACCTCCATCGGGCCGGTCATGTGGCACCGCAAGGTGGGCAAGGTGGGCCGGCCCATCAAGCTGAACATCGGCCTGCTGTGCTCCAAGAGCTTCGACGACTCGCTGTTCGACGAGCTGTTCCGGATCAAGTACGGGCTGCGCAAGGAAGACATCAAGAAGATGAACATCAAGGGCGTCTTCCAGGTGTGGATGCACAACGGCGACTACCACGAGATCAGCCTGAAGGAGTGCCACGCCTGGACCCGCGAGGGCTGCCTGCACTGCCCCGACTTCGCCGCCGAGCACGCCGACATCTCCACCGGCGGCATCGGCGACGTGAGCGACTGGACCCTCACGGTGGTCCGAACCCCGCTGGGGCGGGAGATCATCATGCG
>JAPONU010000380.1 GCA_026713745.1 bacterium | reverse complement strand
TGCGATCCCGTGAGTAGGAAGTGTCCGAACCCGCCTCGCTGGTCGCAGGCGTGGCGCATCTGATTCCATATGCCGCGCACGAGTTGCCATTCATCGAGTAGCCGCGGCTCGGGCCCCTCGAGAATGGAGGCCGGATCTACTTCGGCGGCGATGCGAAGAGCCTCACTCTCGTCCAGCACCACCTCGCTGGCGGCGAACTTCCGACCTGTCCAGGTCTTGCCGCAGCCACGCGGGCCTTCGATGAGAACAGCAGGTGCCGAGGCGAGCGCCTCAGTAACCTCGTTGTCAACCACACGAGCCAGGTAACCGGTGTTGTCTTGCACGTTCCTCGTTTTGGAGCTTTCCGTGTCGGCTCAATGCGCTCCCGCTCTACCCGAGTGCACACGCCCGACGGAGCTAGACGCCATTTGTCGGATATTGTAGACTTCATGTTACGGAGAGTTCAAACTCCATTTGGTGGCTATTCTGGACTCCAGATATCGATGTTCGGTCCCGCGGGCCGTCGTTGCCCAGCAAGCCTTGCAGTCCATCACGAGCAGGTGGTAGCCAATATTATGGGTGGTCGCCACCCAATATATTGGGGCATCATCCTGGTGTGAGCTGCTTGCGAAGCGGGCGCGGGAGGCGGGCCGGCGGCCTCCGTCCAAGCTGGTCACCGTGTTCGGAGTCAACGCCCCCGGCGAGCACACCGGCCTGCGGATCGCCTACGAGACCGACGGCGTGGCCGTCGTGCCGGTAGCTGCGTTCGGCCCCTGAGCCCGGTCGCAGACATCGGCACCTGACCCACACGGGTGTCAAGGCCCGCTTCGCTGCCGGGGTGGGTGCGATTCAGCTTCCGCAGGACGACGGCCGGGCGCCGAGCCGGCGGAGGCGAGTCGGCGGAGGCAGTCGGCTTGGCGGCGCGGCGTCGTAGACCGTGGCCGCTGATGCGCTCAGCCCGTGCGGCCGATTCGGGCGCTGAGTACGTCCCGCAGGCTCACCATGCCTGCGAGCCCTGTGCCGTCCACCACGGGAAGGTGGCGGAACCCGCCGGAGAGCATCATCTCCGCCGCCTCCTCGGTATCGATCTCGGGGGTGCAGGTGATGGGCTCGGGCGACATCCAGCGTTCGATCCGGTCGGTGGCCATGTCCGCGGGCTTGCCGGCGGCGCGCAGCACGTCGCGCTCGGTGAGAATGCCGCTGAGCATGGCGCCGTCCACGACGAGCACCGACCCGATGTGGCGCCGCACCATGAGCCGGGCGGCTTCGACCATCGGCGTGGAGCCCGGCAGGGTCACCACCTCGGTGCTCATGACCTGGCGCACCGGAGCCATGTCAGCCCGAGCCGCCGGTCTCGTTGTAGCCACTCCCGTCGCCCGGCTGTGAGGGAGTGTCGAGATCCTGGTTGAGGCGCCGCCACAGGGCGCCGGCCCATCCCACCGTGTGGGGCCACTCGCGCCAGAAGGACTGCAGCGTGGCGGCGTCGATCTCGTCGGCGGCCTCCTCGGGGGTGACCTCCCGCGCCAAGGATTCCAGCAGGCTCATGGCATCGAGCAGTTTCTCGGACGGGTCGGACATCGGCGGCCTCCTACCGAGAGTCTGCCACATGTCCCCGGCGGCGAGAATGTCGCGCCGGCGTTGGCCAAGTGATGTTGGCGCGACGAACCCGGCAGTGTGCGGGGCGATCGACGGCAGACGCAGTCGGAACTACCGACGATGGATTGCGGCCTGCGCCGGAATGACGCTTCCTGTGTTGCAGAGTGCCGGCGGCGCGCTCAGATCTCGGCCGGAACCCAGGCGCAGTGGAATCCGTAGGGAACCCGGTTGGGAAGTGTCACCGTCGCCAGGGGCCCCGAACCGACGGCGTCGGCGGCCAGGATGACGACCTCGCTGCCGTGCCGCTCGGCGTCGTACACCACCGTCAGCACGTAGCCGTCGTCCTCGTCGGCGTCGGCGTGGCGGGGCACGAAGACCGCCTCGCTGGCGTAGCGGGACGGCCCGAAGTGATGGTGTTCGCTGGTGTGGGCCACGAGGTCGAGGCGCACGACGCGGTGCCCGTGGGAGACGCTCCCGGTCTCCTCGTCGACCAGCGTGGTCACGTAGGCGTAACGGTTGGGGAGTCCGAGGAGTCGCTCGTCGATGCGGGGGAAGTCGCATCGCACGTCGAAGAGGGTCTCTTCACGGACCGAGCCGTCGCTGAGCCCGAGCCGCCAGCGATGCACCATGGCGGGCAGGTCGAAGCGGTTCGAGGATGTGCCCCAGACGGAGTCGTAGCGGCAGGCGTCGAGGGGGATCCGCCCGCCGATCTCGCAGGCGTTGATGGTATGGAAGACGTAGCAGGGATCGATGTCGAACCACTGCACGTCGCCTCCGGCACGGTTCATCACGCCGAGGCGGGCGCCGTGGTCCGGATCCCAGCGGTAGGGGAGGCCGCCGGGGGCCTCTGGATCCCGCACCACCGGCAGGTCCATGAACACCACGTGGTCCGACGCGACCGCGAAGTCGTGCATCATCACCGGCCGCGGCAGGTCGATCGTGGTGGTTCCGGTGAGCGTGCCGTTGCTGTCGAAGCGGAGATAGGTGAACTGCGGTTCGGTGTCGGAGGTGGCGAAGGCCAGCATCTCGCCGGTGCGCGGGCAGATCTTCGGGTGCGCGGTGAGGTTGCGCACGGCACCGCCGAAGTCGACCGGTCCGACGGTCTCCAGGTCGGAGGTGACCTCATACGGGCGGTGGCGCTCCTCCAGGGCCAGGATGCGCCCGCCGTGGACCACCACGTTGGTGTTGGCGGGCGAGTGATCGGGGTCGTCGCGGTTGCCGTTCAGTTCCGTCAGACGGGGTGTGCGCACCCAGCGGCTGCGGTAGCGCACGGCTCGCCCACCGCGCAGCAGCAGGCCGTGGAGCATTCCCTCGCCCAGGAACCAGTGCGGCGAGTCGCCGCGGGGCGGGTTCGGGCCGGCATGGATCAGCATGCCGTGCAAATCCTCGGGGATGCTGCCACGGACCGGCAGGTCGAAACCCTCGGTCTCGTCGGGGAGGGGGCTGTGGTTGCCCCTCAACCACCAGGGCTTGTCCGCGTCCCCCGCACTCTTGTCGGCCACGATGGCGGGATTCTAGCGACGTGCGGTGGTGTGCGCACTGGCACCCCGGTACACGCTGCCGCACCTGGCCGAGCGCTCGGCCGGCGGCTCACCTCGGGGTGTCCCCCTGCTGCCGGGACTGTCTCCCGTAGGCTCCGGCGATGCTCGCGGCAGGTGCTGGAGGGCGGCGGCGATGAGCCCCTGGGAGATCGCCGCCGCGGTGGCGGTGATGGCTGCGGGAGCTGCGGTGCAGGGCAGCGTGGGATTCGGCCTGAACGTGGTGGCCGCACCGATCCTCATCCAGATCGATCCCGACCTCGTCCCCGGTCCGCTTCTCGCCGCGGCCTTGGTGATGAGCCTGCTCGTGGCCCGCCGGGACCGTGTCGGGATCAACCGATCGGCGCTCATGTGGGCGCTGGTCGGTCGAGTGCCGGGCTCTGTGCTGGGCGCGTTTCTGCTCGTGAAGGTGTTCTCGGCGTGGGGACTCTCGGTGTTCCTGGCGTCGGTGATTCTGGTGGGCGCGGCACTGTCGGTTGCACCGATCCACCTCCCGCAGGGGCGCGGGGTGATCGCCGTCGGCGGGTTCGTGTCGGGTGTGGCCGGGACGACGACCGGGGTGGGTGGCCCGCCCGTCGCTCTCACCCTGCAGCACATCCCGCCGCGCCAGATCCGGGGCACGATGTCGGTGTACTTCCTCGTCGGCGCGTCGATCTCGTTGGCGCTCCTGGCGGCGTGGGGCGAGTTCGGTACCCGGCACCTGCTGGCGGTGGCGATCCTGGTACCCGGCCAGCTATTGGGCTACGTCGTCTCCGGGCGCCTGGCGCGCGTGCTGGACCGGGGCTACTCGCGCCCGGTGCTCCTGACCGTCTCGGCTGCTGCGGCGCTCACCCTGCTGGTCCGCGCCTTCGTCTGAATCGCCGGCGCCCAGGTGATTGCCGGGCGATGGATTGCAGATGTCGTCGGACCAACTGGAACCTGGATTCCGGCCTTCGCCAGAGTCGGGGTGAGGGATTCCGGTGCCCTCCGCGGAAGCCTCCGGGGATCGTGTCTCGTCAGAGGTCCGCGCCGATCTCAGCGGGACGCACCGAGCGGTTCTCGGCCGCTGACAGGTAGGCGGCGTTCACGAGACGCAGCGTGTTGAGGTTGTCTCGGCCGCTGGTGGGTGGCTCGGTGCCGTCGTTGATGGCTCCCATGAGCGACGAGATCGGTCCGACGAAACCCTCGGGGATCCACCGGCCCGGCAGATCGGTCTCGAATCCGCCGCCGGGGTCGTCGTGTGCCGACCAGCGGACGGTGTCGGCCCGACCGTGGGGATAGTCGTAGGAGAGCCCCATCGTTCCCGAGACGACCCCCTCGGTGCCCAGGATGCGCACCCTCCCGAAGACGTCGTCGCTGACGTCGTTGTGATCGACGGCCACGAAGGCCTGCAAGCCGGAGGCGTAGTCGAGGATCGTGGCCGTCTGGGTCTCCGCGCTCGGCGCCTGTGCGGGCCGGCGGGTGTGCCGGCTCGTGACCCACTCCGGCTCGCCGTGAGCGCCGAGCAGGAAACGCATGCCGTCGAGGTAGTGGATGCTGTGGTACATGATCTCCAGCCGGGGGACCTCCATCAGCCAGGGCCAGAGTTCCCAGGGGTTCACCAGGGACTCGTGAACGAATGCGGCGGTGGGCGTACCGATGCGACCCTGCGCCATGAGCGAGTGCATCGCCCGGACCACCGGGCTCCAGCGGTACTGCTGGTTCACGGCGAGCTTGACGCCGGCTGATTCGGCACGCTGCACGATCTCGACGGCTTGGGCGAAGTCGTCCGAGAGCGGCTTCTGGCACAGCAGGTGCTTGCCGGCGTCCGCCAGGGTGCGCACCAGTTCGAGTTGCCGCCAGGCGGGCACGGCGACGTCGGCGATCTGCACGTCAGCGTCGCCGGCGACCTCGTCCAGTGAGTTGTAGACGCGCCCGACGCCCCACCGCTCGGCCGTCCGCTGCGCCGCCGCCGGGTCAATGTCGAAACAGCCGACGACGTTCAATCCATGTGACGTGTAGGCCGGGAGGTGCCCGTCGTTGGTGATCCCGCCGCAGCCCACGATGGCGATGCCGTGATCGTGCCGCTCGGGAAGCCAGGAGTGCGTGTCCAGGCCGGGTGCGGCCGGATCGGGTGCGGCGATGTTCATGTGCGACGATCCATGGCTGTCGGCTCCCCCCGGAGGTGCTCGGGCCCGGTTGATCCTGGTTGACGGCTCTGACCGGGTTGGGTGCGGCGGATCGAGTCGGAACGTTAGCCCTGGTCGTTCACGAGCGCGCCGGGATGTTCGGTCGTGCGGCAACGTGGCCGACGTCGTCTCCCCAGGCTGAAACGACCGGCAGTTGCGCACGCACGCGATTCCGGGGATCTGAGAGATCATGTTAATGATGAGAATATAGTAATAAGATATGTAACTCGTAATCTCTCATAGCCACAGCGAGCGCGCGGGAGGGTCATGTGACTGAGTTCGAGAGGGCTCGGCTGCTGATCGCGAGGTGGCGAGAGAGCCAGACGGGCGTGCGCTTCTCCGATCTGGCGAAGGTGTGCCGCCTATACTTCGGCGAACCGCGGCGCAAGGGCAGCCATCTGATCTACCGAACACATCTGAGGGGAACGCCGATCGTGAACATTCAGAACCACGACGGGGAGGCGAAGCCCTACCAGGTACGCCAGGTTCTGCGGGCCATCGATCTCGAGGAGAAGCCCGATGGATGAGCCCTGCTACGAGTATCGTGCCTCTTGGTCCGCCGAGGACGACGCCTGGGTGGGGCTGTGTGACGGGTTCTCGCTGGTGAGCCACCTGGCACCCACAGAGTCGGCAGCACTCGACGGCATCCGCTCTCTCGTGACCGACATCGTGGCCGACCTGCGATCCGACGGCGAACCGCTGCCGCGTCCCACGCCCTGGGGGCAGCACGATGCGGAGCGCCTCTCCGGCGCGGCTACGGGGGCGCCCATAGCGTGGGCCGAGACCTGACCGCTCAAGACGTCGCGGTCGGGCAAGTCACGCGGGGAGGAAACATGAGCCAGGGAATCTTCGAGGGGCGTAATGCCTTTGTGACGGGGGCTGCGAACGGGATCGGCCGTGGCATCGCGGTGCGGCTGGCATCGGAGGGCGCGGCCCTGGCTCTCAACGACATCGACGCGGCAGCCCTGGAGGCTCTTGTCGAGGAGGTACGCGCCGGCGGCGGGCGGGCCGTGGGCTACCCGGCCGATGTGTCGTCCCCGGCGGCGATGCGGGCTGCAGTCGCCGAGGCCGCCGACGCCCTGGGACCGCTCACACTCGGCGTGACGTCCGCGGGCATCGTCGAGATCACCCCGGCGCTGGAACTCACCGAGCAGGCCTGGGACAGGATGCTGGGCATCAACCTGAAGGGCACGTTCTTCACCCTGCAGGCGCTGGCCCGCCACATGGTGGCGGGCGACGGTGGCCGTCTCGTGGCGATCGCCTCGGTTGGCGCCAAGATTGGCCGCGCCGACGCCGTCGACTACACGGCGTCCAAGGCCGGGGTGACGAGCGTGGTGCGGTCACTCGCCCTGGCGCTGGCGCCGAAGGTGCAGATCAACGCGGTCTGTCCTGGGATCGTCGACACCGCCATGACACCCAAGATCCACAAGGCCCGTGCGGAGAATGCGGGCATAACCCCCCAGGAGTCGATCGATGCGCTGGTGGCGACCATCCCCATGGTGCGCATCCAGACGCCCGACGACGTGGCCCGCTCG
>JAPONU010000379.1 GCA_026713745.1 bacterium | reverse complement strand
CGCCGGCCCCGCCCCTACGCCCGCCGGAAGCGCCAGCCGTGGAGGATGCGGCCGTAGTAGTTGAACGCCCGCCGGGCCCCGGGATCGTCGAACGGGTAGTCGCCGCCGATCTGGCGGGCGGCGGCCAGGCCGCTCACCAGGCAGGTCTCCTGGCTGTTGACCAGCGTGTGGGCGCCGCAGTGCCAGGTGCGCCGGCGGCCCTGGATGAAGCGGAACAGGCTCACCAGCAGCGTCACCTGCTTCACGTCGTGCACCACGTGCTGGAACCACCAACGCCGGATGACCTTCTCCTCGTCGATCGGGCTGATGGGGTTGTAGGTCACCAGGCAGGGCCGCTCGGAGCGCTTCGCCCACGGCTGCTGGTTGTGCATGATGTAGGTGATCTCGTAGTTGTCGGGCCGGGCCCCGTACTGCTCGATGTGGTTGCTGCGGGTCGCCAACTCCCGCACGTCGCTGTCGGGCAGCACCGAGGCGTCGGAGTGCACCACCGTGTGGTTGTGCAGCTCGCTCTCGTAGCGGATCGACGAGAGGATGTAGCGCTCCAGCATTGTGGGCCTGTCCAGCATCATCAGCGTCTGGTTGGCGTTGCAGGCGAAGATGACCCCGTCGAAGCTCTCCCGAACGCCGTCGTGGTCCTCGATCACCACGCCGGAGCGCTGCCGGTACACCTTCCGCACCGGCCGGTTGAGGTGGATCTTGTCGGCGAAACCGGCCGCCAGGTTCTCGTAGATGCGCCGCGTGCCCCCGTCCCAGGTCTGCATCGGCGTGGCGGACTCGATGTCGAAGAACTCCAGGTAGCGGGAGAACAGCGCGGCCGGCATGTCGAACACGTTCGTCGCCATGATGAAGTTGACGAACATGGGCTTCAGGATCTTGTAGCGGAAGTCGCCGGAGAACCTGCCCAGGTTCAGCACCGTCCCCATGCTGATGTAGTTGAACGGGTTGAGGGCGTTGACGAGCTTGGACTTCACGTGGTTCAGCCGGCCGAACCATCGCAGCCGCCGCAAAACCCGCTGGAAGCTCTCGATCTCGTCCTGCAGCTGCTCCCTGATGCCGGAGTCGTAGTCGTGGGCGTAGACCTCGCCCTGGTACTTCACGCTGTAGCTGAACCGGGTGTCGACCAGGTCGATGCCGAAGCGCTCCATCAGCAGCACGATGTGGTCGTACACCGACGGGATGCAGGCGGTCACCGAGATGTCGAAGGGGATCGATGTGCCGTCGGGCTGGGGCATGTCGGCCGTGATGGCGTTCCCGCCGATCCGGTCGTTGGCCTCGAACAGGCGGAAGTCGAACCGGTCGGCGCTGTGATGCAGCGCGAACGCGGCCCCCAGCCCCGACACGCCCCCGCCGACGATGGCGATGTTCTGCGGCATTGTCCTGCTCCTGCCGGTTGTGCCCGGGTCCGCGAGAGGGTAGCGCTCCCGGAAAGGAGGACCGGAACCACCGAGCCCGGTGGAGCGAGTTGCACGGGCGTCGTCGGATGGCAATCGCGCCCGGATGCAACATCGCAGGTGCATAAGTTATACTAGTCCAGACTAGTCTAGTTATCTCCCAAGGAGAGACATAGTGAGCATGTCCGAGCCATCTCGGGTCTGGACGGTCGCCGAGGCCAAGGCGCGCCTGTCGGAGGTGCTGCGCCTCGCCGAGGAGGAGGGGCCGCAGCGAATCGGCACCCGGAAGCCGTTCGTCGTCCTGCCCGAGAGCGACTGGCAGTCGTACGTCGCTCCGCCGAGGTCCCTGGGCCGGTGGCTCATCGAGAACATTCCCCGCGGCGTCGAGTTGATGATCCCTGAACGCCCGGAACCCACCGGAGCGACCCCGCCCACCGGAGCGAGCACTGAATCGAGCGCTGAAGCGAGTCCCGGAGCGAGACCCGTCTGAGTTTCGAATGAGTGGCCATCTCCTCGACACCAGCGTGATCGCCGAACTCACGAACGCGTCGCCCAACCCGGGGGTGGTGGACTTCCTGTCCGACCATGATGATCTCTGGATGTCGTCGGTGGTGCTCCACGAACTCGAACTCCGCCTGCTGCTGCTGCCGCAGGGCCAGGGTCGCGACGACCTGCGGATGGCACTCGGGGAGTTGACGTCGGAGTTCGGCGACCGGATCCTGCCGCTGGGGCGCCGCGAGGCCGAATGGGCGGCGCGCCTGGGCGCTCAGGCGCGGCTGGCCGGGCACGTTCCCCGTGCCGAAGTTGCGCTGCTCGCCGGGATCGCCAAGGCGCACGACCTGGTGATCGCAATCCGGGACGCGCAGGACTTCGACGGACTCGACGTCGCCGTGACGAACCCGTGGGAACATGCCCCGCCGCTGCCGGAGACCCAGCCCGGCCAGGCCGGCCGGCCCGGAGAGTCGGCCCAGCTTGGGCCTGCGGGCCCCGCCGGGCGCGCCGGTCGGGCGCTCGTGGCCGGCGTGGACGGCGTGCGGGATGGCTGGGTCATGGCCATCACCGGTGCAGCCGGTGGGTCGCCGGTGGAGTTCTCGGTGTGGCACACACTCGACGAACTCTGGTCGGAGGCGAGGGCTCGTCGCCTGCGGGTGGTGGCCATCGACATGCCCACCGGATTGCCGGGCGCGGAGCGGCGGGAGGCCGATCTCGAGGCGTACCGGCAATTGGGGGCGCGGCGCTCGTCGCTGTTCTGGACGCCGCCGCTGTGCGTCCTGGACGCCACCCGCCACGCCGAAGCCAACCGGCGGTCTTGGGACGAGACAGGTCGGGGCATCTCGATCCAGGCCTTCAACCTGATTCCCAAGATCCGCGAACTGCGTGACGCGCTGGCGCCCGGCGACTTCGCCCCGACCGCCCGGCCCCGGGCCGTCGAGGTGCATCCCGAGAGCAGCTTCGTGCGCCTGGCCGGCGAGCCGATGTCGGCCTCGAAGCGCCAACCGGCCGGCGAGGAGGAGCGGCTGGACGTGCTTGCCGAGGTGTTCCCGAACATCGTCGAGGCCGCTGTCTCGTCGCCGCCACCGGGGCCACCCAGACCTGGGCCCGACGACCTGCTGGATGCGGCGGCTGCCGCCTGGACTGCCCGGCGCATCGTTGCCGGCGAGGCCGACTGCCTGGGCGCCGGCGACCACGACGAGACCGGCTACCCCATGCACATCTGGGTGTAGCGACCCGCAGGGGCGCCGGGAGTCACCGCCGGCGGCTCGCTCCTCGTCGCCCGCACGGGAGCGACGGCATCACAGCCGTACGAGATATTGCGTGATTTTCGTTTAGTTTCAGATATCCTGCATCCCGGCTTCCCCCGATGCCATGCCCGATCCGGACAGTGGATCGCGGCCTGATCAAGGGAGAAGCAATGCCGGTTCGGATCAATTCCAACGTGCCGGGTAGGCGGGGTGCTGCGAGCAGCCCGGAGCGGCGACTGCGGGTGCCGCTGGGGCATCTGGTCGCCACCCGGGCCGTTGATCGGCAACTGCTGGGCCAAGCCGAGGGGCGGGCCTTCGTGATGGTGTGCCTACGACGCCACGCCGGCGGCGACTGGGGCGAGCTCGACGACCACGATGCCGAGGCCAACGACCTGGCGACGGTCACCGGCGCCAGAGTCCTGTCGAGCTACCTGATTCCCGGAGAGCTCCGCCAGGGCGCCGCCGCCGAGCCCGACTCCGGCCCTCAGCTGCGAGAAGTCATTCCCGACGAGCGGCTCTGGATCATCACCGAGGCCGAGGACTCCCAGGGCAACCGCTCGCAGACCACGGTGCTGTTCCCGTCGGACTACTGACGGTCCGTCTCGGGCCGGCTGACCCGGTCCGGGCGTTCTGCGCCGGGGGGACCGCGGTCGGGTGCCGGCGGT
>JAPONU010000378.1 GCA_026713745.1 bacterium | reverse complement strand
TTTCGAACCGCCGCCGGTGACGGGGGGGGGAGGGGTGAAAGAGAGGGGGGGGGGGGGCGGCGGCGGGCGCCGGCACCCCCCCCCCCCCCCGGCCCCCGCCCCCCCCCCCCCCCCGGCGCCGCCGGCGCCCGCCCCCGGCGCCCGCGCCCCCCAGACCAACAACCGGCCGGGCCCGGCGCGGCTCGTGCGGCCCGGTTGGCGCTACGGCCCCCACGAGCCGCGGGGCTCGGCGCTGGAGTTACCGCTGCAGTACACGCTGTCCCCGCAGTCGTATCTGGCCACGCGAGCCGACGTCATGCAGTGCATCGCCAACGGCGGCCAGCCCTGGGCAAGCGGGACGGACATCCTGGCCAGCATGAGCACCCTGTTCGCACTCAAAGACTCGATCCGCACCGGCCAGCCGGTGCGACCCTCACTCGACCCGGAGGCCTTGTGACAGACGAATCCCCCGCCGTTAGGCGCTTGGCCGTCGAACACCTTGACCGCGACGCCTTCGAGCCGTTCGGAGCGGTCATCGCCCCAGAGACAGCCGACTCGCCGAACCTGAACCGTGCCGCCAACAACCTCGGCTACCTCTGGGTGCAGAAGGAATTGGAGTTCCCCGGCCGGGCTTACATGTGCTCGCTGCGGTACTACTACCGGGGCAACCGGTGCGAGTTCGTGCAGAAGCACCCGGCGAGCACCATCACTCTCATCACGCTCGGTATGCACCCGGCGGCGATCGTGGTGGTACCCGATGTCGACGGGCGGCCCGAGGTCGGAGCGGCTCGGGCGTTCCTGCTCACCGGGGGGAAGGGCGTGGTGATCAACCGCGGCACCTGGGTGCGGTACGCCTACCCGCTCGGCGCCTACGTCGACTTCGCGTACGTCACCCAACGGGTCGACCCGGCGACTGCCAACACCACCGACGACGTGGTGCGCGTCAACCTCGACAGCGAGTTGGGGTTCGTCTTCGACCTGGAGTTCGCGCCACCCGGCGGTGGCGGCTACCAACTCGGACCCAGCGGCGCCGTCGTCGCCGGCCCGCCGCATGACCCACCGGGGGAGTGATTCAAATGAACGACCACGCCGGCCAGAGTGCCGACGGATCCAACGGCGCGCCCCTCTTGCAGTTGCGTGGGATCTCCCGCAGCTTCGGACACGTCCGGGCCGTTCACGAGGTGGACGTGGACCTGCACCGCAACGAGATCCTGGGGATCGTGGGCGACAACGGCGCCGGGAAGTCGACGCTGATGAAGATCATCGCCGGCACCGTGAGTCCCGACAGCGGCCGGATCGTCATGAACGGCGAACCCGTCGAGATCGCCACCGCACAGGATTCCCGCCGCCTCGGGATCGAGATGATCTACCAGGATCTGGCGCTCTTCGACAATCTGGATGTGGCCGCCAACGTCTTCATCGGGCGTGAGCCCACCCGGGGGTTACCGCGCCTGATGGGCTTCCTGGAGCGGCGCCGCATGCACCGAGAGGCCGCCGAGCTGCTGGAGCGGCTGAACATCCAGATCGGTTCGACGAGGCTCCCGGTGGGCGTGCTCTCGGGCGGGCAACGGCAGATGGTGGCCATCGCCCGGGCCGTGGCGTTCGAGGAGAACAACAACGTCCTGCTGATGGACGAGCCGTCGGCGGCGCTCGGGGCGACCGAGTCGGCCACGGTCACCGAGTTGATCCGGGACATCCGCCGCGACGGCCTGTCGATCATGATCATCAGCCACCGCATCCCGGAGGTTCTGGAACTCGCCGATCGGGTCATGGTCATGAAGCGGGGCGAGCACGTGGCGACGCTCGACGCCCGCAGCACGTCGGTGGAGGAGTGCGTCAACCTCATCGTGG
>JAPONU010000377.1 GCA_026713745.1 bacterium | reverse complement strand
GGCTCGAAATCCATCACGCACAGGTTGGTGACCACCAGCTCGGGCCCGCCGGTGAGACCGAGGCGCTCGCGCTCGTCGCCCCCGCCGAGGTAGCCGGCGCAGGACACGAAGTCCACCTCCGCCACCAGCGAGCGGGGATTGTGATTGGGGTTCCAGTAGTACAGCTGCTTGCCGACCGAGCCCATGTCGGCCAGGCCGGCGGTGCCCGGCAGCCGCACCTTCGGGGCACCGAAGTCGTCGCCGATGAAGGAGTTGTTGGCGTTGCCGAAGCGGTCGAGCTGCGCCGCCCCGACGCAGAACTTCCGCAGCCAGCGGCCGTTGAGTGCCAGGGTCCAGAAGTCCCCGTACTGCTCCACGTACATGAGGGCGTCGCGCCACAGCGGCGCCTCGAGGGTGGAGGCGGGAATCGGGCCGGGCCGGGGTTCCAGGCCGACGGCGCCGGCCAGCCAGATGAGGTCGGGGGCGTGGGTGAGCTTGGCCAGACCGAAGGCGGCGACGGGCAGGAAGCTGGCCATGCCGTTGCAGGCCTGGTCGCCGTCGGTGAAGCACGAGGCCATCACGGCGATCATCAACTCGTCGACGGTCCAGTCCTCCGCCGGCGGCGAGTCGGCGTGTGCGCCGGCACCCATCAGTCGGCTCCCCGGCGGGCGGGCGCGTCGACCGTGGTCCGGGTCGTTCGGGGGGTGGCGCCGGCCATCAGCCCGTCTCCCAGCGCGCCAGTTGCGCCATCCGATCGGCGCCCCCGGCGGCGCCCAGGTACTCCGCGTGGTCGGCAGGGCCGTAGACGTAGGTGTCGAGGAACTCCCCGGTGGCGTCGTCGGATCGGGCCGCCGCCACCCAGGCCAGGTGGAACGCGGCGTCGTAGCCGTAGAGCGGGTTGAACGACGTGGGATGGGCGCCCCACGGAACCTCCACGACGGCGTCCACGATGAAGCCCGGCAGCACGGTGCGGTCGGGGTTGGCGCGCAGCACGTCGCTGTCGACGATCTGCTCGGTGGTGACGATGACCCGGCGGGCCGCCTTGGGCATGATGCCGATGTCGGGCCACAGAGCCGTGGGCTCGTACCCCACGTTGCCGTAGCGGTCAGCGCGGTGGCTGTGCACGAGCGCCACGTCGGGCACCAGCGCCCGGCAGGCCACCACCGGCGGGCCGCCGAACGGGTCGTCGAGCATCGTGAGGTTCTCGTTGATGTCGATGAGGTCGGTGCCGATCATGCCGCGGGTGGGCAGGAACGGCAGGTTGCGGGCACCGGCGCCGAGGCGGGCAAGCAGCGCCGTCTCGGAGAGCTCCTCCATGCGAATCGCTCCGGCCTCGACAGCCCGGCGGTACCGCTGCGCCAGCCCGAACTGCTCCATCGACACGGCGTTGCCGATGAAGCGGTCCATGCAGCCCGCCGCGGCCAACCAGTCCAGGGCGATGCCGCCCACGAGGCAGACCAGCCCGAGCTCGCGGCGCTCCTGGCGGATCAGTTCGCGGACCAGGGCCATGGGTGCCGCCTGGGTGGCCATGTTCTGCAGCGCCACGATGTCGCCGTCGGAGACCAGCGACGCGGCCTCGGCAAGGGTCGTCTGCTTCACCTGCACCGGTCCGCTCCCCCGCTCACACCAGCTCGATGATCTCGCGGCCGCCGTGCAGCTCGATGACCTGCCCGCAGCAGTAGTCGCTGGCCTCAGACGCCAGCCACAGGCATGCCTCGGCCACGTCGTCGGGCCGACCGGGGCGACCGATGGGGATCTGCGCTTCGATGCGCTCGATGAGCTCCGCCGGCATACCCAGGCCCGTCTCCGGGTCACGCTCGCCACTCAGGCGGGTGCCTGCGATGTAGCCCGGCGCCACGGCGTTCACACACACGCCGAAGCGGGCCCACTCCCGCGCCACCGACTTGGTGAGCCCGATGACGCCGGCCTTGGCCGCGGAGTAGTTGGCGTTGCCGGCGGTGCCGTAGATGCCGGCGATCGAGGCCACGTTGACGATCTTCTTGCACCCCTCGGCGGCGACCCGGGCGGCGTCGGTACGCCGCAGCCAGGGAGCCGCGGCCCGGACCATGCTGAACGTGCCGCGCAGCGCCACGTTCAGGACGGCGTCCCAGTCAGCGTCGCTCATCCGGTGGACCATGGCGTCGCGGGTGATGCCCGCGTTGTTCACGAGGATGTCCAGGTCGCCGAAGTGCTCGGCGGCTGCGGACACGATCCGCTCGGCCTCGGTGACCACCGAACCCGGCGCCGCCACGACTCGCCCTCCCCCGTCACCGATCGCGGCGGCGACCTCGGCCACCGCGCCGGGGTCCACGTCGTTGACGGCCACCGCCGCCCCCGCGGCCGAGAACCGCAGGGCTATGGCTGCGCCGATGCCTCGACCGGCGCCGGTCACCAGCGCCACGCGCCCGTCCAGGGCTCGATCAGCTCTGTCCGGCGTCATCTCGGGCCTTCGCCGGCGGCTGCCCTGGATTCCGGCCTCCGCCGGAATGACGGGTCATGGAACTCCGACCTCCGCCGGAATGACGGGTCATGGAGGCCGGCGCCATCGGTGTGAATCCCTAGAACGAGCGAGGCAGGCCGAAGGACTCGGCGATGCTGTTGCGAGCCATCTCGTTGCTGATGGGGCCGATGCGATAGAGGCGGGCATCGCGCCAGTAGCGCTGCATGTTGGTCTCCGCCGCGTAGCCCATGCCGCCCAGCATCTGGATGCCCAGGTCGGACGCCTTGCCGGCGTACTCCGAGGCCGCGATCTTGGCCATGTTGGCCTCGGTGCCGCAGTCCCGTCCCTGGTCGGCCAGCCAGGCCGCGTAGTACGTGAGCAGCTCGGCCTGCTGGCGCCACATGGCGATGTCGGCGATGTAGTGCTGCAGGGCCTGGAAGGAACCGATCTTGCGCCCGAACGCCTCCCGCTCGTTCAGGTGCTCCACGGCGTCCTCGAGGACCGCGTCCAGGATGCCGGTGCACAGGGCGGCCACCATGGTGCGCTCGTTGTTGAGGGTGGAGAGCATGCGGTAGAAGCCCATGCCCGGCTCGCCCACCACGTAGCGGTCGGGCACGAACACGTCGTCGAGGAACACCTCGCAGGAGCCGACGGCGCGCATGCCCAGCTTGGGGATCTGGCGGGTCTCGAGGCCCTCGCTGGGGTTCGGCACCAGGAACAGCGTCACCCCGTGGGCCGGCTTGCCGGGGCTGTCGGAGGTGCGCGCCATCAGGAACAGGTAGTCCGAGACGTGCGCGGCGGTGGACCAGATCTTCTGGCCGCTGATGCGCCAGCCGCCCGGCACTTCGACCGCCCGGGTCTTCATGGCGCCCATGAGGTCGGTGCCGCCCGACGGCTCGGTCACCGAGATCGCCACACGGATGTCGCCGGTGGCCAGGCTGGGGATGAGCTCCTCGCGCACGTCCTGGCGGGCGAAGGCGTTGATGGACTTGGCGCAGAACGACGAGATGCCGAAGATCCAGGTGAGCCCGGCCAGGGAGCGGGCCAGCTCGCGGGTGAGGATCATCTGGGTGAGCACATCACCGCCGGCCCCGCCGAGGTCCTCGGGCAGGCCGATGGCGTGGAAGCCGGCCTCCGACATCTTGTCCCAGAGCTCGAACGGGTACTCGAACTCCTGCATCTCGATGTCTCGTGCGGTGTTCTTGGGGCACTCCTTGTCGACCCAGGAACGCACCGTCTTGGCGAAGAGTTCCTGTTCGGGGGTGAGTGAGAAGTCCATGCGGGTTTCCGTTCTTCGGGGTGCTGTCGATCAGTAGCGCCAGCCGTCGCCGAAGAAGGCGATGCGGTGGCCCAGGTAGTCCTCGACGCAGGTGAGCGCGGCCCGGGCGGCACGGTCGGTGCCGATGCCGCGGCTGCGGAACGTCTCGGAGGCGAAATAGAGGCCGTCCACGTTGGGGGCGCGCCAGTGCGGGCGGAAGTTCCCCACCAGCATCGGCTTCTGCACCACGCCGAAGGGGGGATCGAACACCAGGCCGCGCCGCCGCCACACGTGGTTGCGCAGGCCCGGATACATCTCGTACATGCCGGCCTCGAAGCGGTCGTACATCTCGGAAACGTAGCGGCGGTCGCGGCCCCGCGAGCCGGGGATGACGCCGCCGGTGCAGTAGAGGTGGACCCCCGGCGGGGTGGAGTCGGGATCCATGGCGGTCTGGTCGTACATGAACCCCGGTGTGGGGCTGTGCGGGGTGGCCAGCCAGGTGGACAGCTCGCGGGGGTCGTACATGGTCACCGGCTCCTCGGTCGCCAGGTACAGGCCCAGCCACGACACCCTGTAGGCGTCCTGGGCGAGGTAGCGGATCTGGTTGACGTACCAGTCCGGCAGCTCCCAGTCGGGAACCACCCGCAGCACGCTCCACACCGGCAGGGTGGAGATGACACAACTGGTCTCCAGCACCTCGCCGGATTCGACGTCGTTGGGCACGACGATGCCGTCGCGGCCCAGCGCCACGCCCACGACTTCGCCGTTCTCAATGAGCACCTGGTCTGCGGCGCAGTTGAGCCGCACCTCACCGCCGTGGCGGCCGACGGCACCCGCCAGGTCGCGCCACATGCCGTCCCAGCCCTGGCCCGGCCAGCACGAGTAGGCGGCCATGCGGCGCTCCTCGTAGTGCATCTTGCGCACCCACAGGTTGTCGCTCGCCGAGTGGTCCCACCAGTTGTCGGTCAGGCACTCCAGCACGGCCAGGAACTCGAACAGGTCCACCACGCTCTGGTCGCTGGTGTGCTGGTGGATCCATTGGCGCATCGGCCGGTCGTCCCAGGCCTCCAATTCGTCCCAGGAGGTCTCGACGAGGGCCTTGATGACCTTCTTCAACTCGGTCTTGTTGCCGCTGTAGCGGTCGCGGATGGATCCCCACTGGCGTGCCTCGTTGTCCCACACGGGCATGTCATGGGAGACCTCGCCGTGGATGAGTTCCTCGCCCACGTACTCGAAGATCTTGGTGATGCCAGATCCCCCGTCCTCGATGAGGTGCCCGCCGAGGTTGACCCGGAAGCCCTCGTCGTCGACGGCCAGGGCGCGGCCGCCGAGGTGCGGTGAGCGTTCCACCACGCACACGCTGCGACCCTCGCGGGCCAGCAGCGCGCCGGCCGACAACCCGGCGGCTCCTGCGCCGATCACGACCACGTCGTAGCTGGCCATCTGGGCTCCTCCTGCTTCGCACACGAAGGCGGCACCGGCCATCGCGACCTCGCTGGTGCCCGCTTCGAATCCCGAGAGTATCAAACGGTCGTTTGACACACAATCCGAATGGCCTGCCGGCCCGCTCCTGCGGAGGAGTTTGCGAACCACCGGGTGTGCGCCGGCTGGCTCGTAAGGCTATGAACTTTGGCAAAGAATCACGGAGCGCAGCGAAGAACCGTCTGCATTGATCCTTCGGTGTCGCCGGGCGCGGCGCCGGTCGGCAGCAGGATGGGGGTGTCGATGCCCGCGTCGATGTACTCGGCGATGCGCCGCCGCACGGCGTCGACCCCCACGGCGCAGACGGCGTCGACCACGGCATCGTCCACGAACCCGAGCGCCCGGCGGCGGTCGCCCGCAGCCCATGCCTCGGCGGCCTCTTCGAGGCGATCGAAGCAGCCCGCGAAACAGTGCTGGTGGGTCGGCACCATGGCGTAGGCCAGCACCGACCGGCGCATCCGTTCCCGCGCCTCGTCGGGACGGTCGCCTGCATAGCCCCAGAACGAGCAGATCAGCTCCACCGACGCCGGGTCACGGCCCGCGGCCCGGGCCGCCTCAGCGATGATCGCACGCTTGGCGGCCACCTCGCCGGTGGGGCACCACGCCAGGAATGCCCCGTCGGCCACCTGGCCGGCCAACGCCAGCATCCGGTCGCCCATGGCACCCAGCCACACCGGCACCGGTTCGGGTGGCTGCATCTGGAGACGGAACCCGTCGCAGGCCAGCCGCTCGCCGCCATAGCCGACCTTGCCGCCGGCCATCACCTGCCCGAACAGTTCGAGGTACTCGCGGGTGGTGGTGAAGGGTTTGTCGAACGGGATGCCGTGCCAGCGGCCCACGATGATGGGGCTGGAGGCGCCGAACCCGGCCACGATGCGCCCCGGAGCCGCCGAGGCCAGCGTGGCGAAACCCATGGCCGCCAGCGGTGCGGGACGGGTGTAGGTGGCCAGGATGCCCGAGCCGAGACGGATCCGGCTGGTGCGGGTCGCCGCCATGCCCATCAGTGACAGGACCTCGGCGCCCGCCACCTCGCCGCAGAGCGCCGTGTGGTAGCCGGCCTCCTCGGCGGCCTCGTAGAGCGCCAGGAGTTGGGGGGCGCTGAGCCCGTCCTCCACCGGCATGGTCATGCCGTAGCGGGCGGCGGCAGGCACCTCGGAGGAGGCTGCAACGGAGGCCCCGGTCATCGAGCAGGCCTCCCCGGACGTATCGGTGCTCTCGGGCACGGGCGCGGTGCTCTCGATCGTCGCGACCGGGATTTCGGTGCCGGTTCAGCCCGCGAAACGGTCGTGCAACTCGGCGGCCAACTCGGCGTTCTCGGCGTTGTCGGGGTGCGGGAGCCACTCCTCGCCGACGGCCAGGTAGCGGGTCGCCAACTCGATCAGCGGGCCGTGGGCCACGCTGGGCGGCAGGAAGTTCCAGCGCAGCCAGGGCTGGGTGTTGGGGTGGCTCGCCTCGTCCATCACCAGCGGCAGGCCGGCGTCGCGCACCCGCTCGATCATGCCGTCGAAGTCGTCGGAGCAGAAGGCCAGATGGTGCACGTACTCGCCGCGGCGTTCCAGCACCTTGTCGGGCCAGTGGCCGGCCTCGGCAGGCGACCAGAGCTGGATGGAGACGCCGCGGGGGTCGGGGTTCTGGAAGGTCAGCCAGCGCATCGGCGTGCCGTCGGTTTCGTCGAGGCCCTCGCCGCGGGTGATCTGCATGGTGTGACCCGGCGAGAGGGCCTCCAGGATGCGCGCCCAGTCGGCCTCGGCCTGGTCCAAGTCCTTGACCAGCAGCGAGACGTGGTCGAGATGGATGCCCATTTGTGCTCCTTTGTCGGTTGCAGCTCCTGGCCGCGTCCGGTCGGGGACGCCGGTAACCGTCGGCGGATCGTCTGGCGAAATCGATCCGGCGCCGGCCCCCGGCGTCCCCTCCCTCGGTTGTTCGTCTCTGTCCGAGCGGCTCGCCGGTGAGGCCAGGCGGCTAGGCGGCTTCCAGGATGGTTGCGTTGGAGAGGCCGCCTCCCTCGCACATGGTCTGCAGCCCCAGGCGGGCGCCGCCGCGGTGCAGCTCGTGGACGAGGGTGGTCATGATGCGGGCTCCGCTGGCGCCGAGCGGGTGGCCCAGGGCGATGGCGCCGCCGTTCACGTTCACCCGGTCGGGGTCGGCGCCGATCTCGGCCTGCCAGGCCAGCACCACCGAGGCGAACGCCTCGTTGCACTCGAACAGGTCGATGTCGTCGACGCCGAGGCCGGCGCGCTTCAGCGCCGTCTGGGTGGCGGGGATCGGGCCGGTGAGGATCAGGACCGGGTCGCTGCCGGTGACCGCCATCGTGTGGACCCTGGCGAGCGGGGTGAGGCCGTGGCGCTCCACCGCCGCCGCCGAGGCCACCAGCAGGGCGGCCGCCCCGTCGGTGATCTGGCTGGACATGGCTGCGGTGAGCGGGCCGTACTCGCTGAACGGCACCAGCGTGGCCATCTTCTCCATGGAGGTGTTGGGGCGGATGCCCTCGTCGCGGGCACAGTCGCCCAGCGGCAGGACCTGGCTGTCGAAGCGACCCTCCTCCCAGGCTCGGTGGGCCTTGGTGTGGCTCTGCAGGGCCAGGCCGTTCATGTCGGTGCCGGTGATGCCCCAGCGCTCGGCGATGAGGTTGCCGCCCCGGAACTGGTGGATGAGCTCGTCGCCGAAACGCTCGTTCCAGCCGGGGGCGTCGAACGGGTAGCCCATCTCCAGGTCGGGCCCCACGTCGCCCTGGCTGTTGAGCTTCACGAGGCTCATGACCTCGGTGCCGCCGGCGATGACCATGTCCATGGTGCCGGACATGATGGCCTGGGCGGCGAAGTGCACGGCCTGCTGCGACGAGCCGCACTGGCGGTCGAGGGTGACCGCGGGCACGTGCTCGGGGAACCCCGCCGCGAGCACGCAGTTGCGGCCCAGGTTGAACGCCTGCGCTCCGATCTGGCCGACGCAGCCCCAGATGACGTCGTCCACCTCGCCAGGATCGATGCCGGTGCGCTCGACGATCCCCCGCAGCACGTGCGCGCCGAGGTCCACCGGGTGCACGTGGCTCAGCCCGCCGCCGAACCGCCCCATGGGCGTGCGAACCCCGTCGATGATGTACGCCTCGGTCATGTCCGGATCCTCCGGTCGCCGTCGATCGCCGCCGCCCGGTCCGCGGCACCGCGTCACGCTACCGTCGACTCTCCCGGCCGGCAGCCCCGAGTAGCCACTCAATCGCGTCGGCGCTCTCCACCCACATTCCACCGATACTGTGAAGCAACTTCATTACGTATCCGAGTAGCCACTCAATCGCGTCGGCGCTCTCCACCCACCCTCGCGATCCGGGCGCACGACTACCCTTGACCCAACCTCGGCGGACACCGTCGCCGGGACCTCCGCACTCCCCACAGAGGACGACGGATGATCGAGCAGCGCCTGCGGGAACTCTGGGACCAGTTGCGAGGCAGGAAACCGCACGTTCCCCATTTCCTCTCCGAGATCCGCCTTCAGGGACTCCGCGGGATCAAGCACCTGAGGGTCGCAATCGACTTTCCCGTGAGCGTCCTCGCGGGCGGGAATGCGACCGGCAAGTCGACGGTACTCTTCGCGGCAGCCTGCGCCTACAAGGTCCCCGGAGCAGGCGTCAAGGACTTCGTACCGTCGACTCTCTTCCCCAACTATCGCCCGAAGTCCGGCGGTCGGGTGGATTCGAGCGGTGAGGTGATCATCGAGTTCGACTACGCCACACCGGAAGGCTCCCGTTCGATGCGCTGGCGCCGTGTGAAGGGTTGGAATCGAAGTTTCCTGGGCCGCAAGGGCGCCACTCAGCCCGAGCGCCCGCTCTATCTCCGAACCCTCAGCAATCTCAGCAACCCATCGGAGGTGCGCGGCATCCTCAGCATGTCCCGCTCGGCGGTCGCCCCCTCGGAGTCACGTCTG
>JAPONU010000376.1 GCA_026713745.1 bacterium | reverse complement strand
TCGAGACCGGCACGGTGGGCCCCAACGGACTCGTCGAGCGCGACCTGAACCTCACGCTCACCGATGCCGTCCTCGCGGAGCTCGGCGAACGCGGCATCACCGCCACCACGACCCGGACGGGCGACTACATGGTCCGGCTGGGGGTCCGGGTCGAGTTCGCGGACGCCTTGGAGCCCGAGGCGCTCGTTTCGATCCACCACAACGGCCCGACATGGGATCTGGGGGACGTCCCCGGAACCGAGGTCTACGTGCAGTCCGAGTCCCCCACCGAGGTTCGCCCCGAGTCCGGCCGTCTCGGTGGCCTCCTGTACGAGGAGATCACCGCGGCCCTCAGCACTTTCGAGGACGTCCAGTGGAGCGCCCTCCCCGACGCGGGTGTCAAGCGCGTGCTGCTTCCCGACGGGACCGACACGTACGCGCTGGTCAGGGGCCCGGCAGTGCCCTCGGCGCTCGTCGAGTACGGCTACCTCACGAACGCATCGGAGGCCGAACTCTTCGCCACCGAGGAGTACACAGGCGTCGCCGCTGTCGCCACGGCCGACGCCATCGAGGTGTTCCTGGAGACCGACGAGCCGGGCAGCGGGTTCATCGAAGAACCTCGCGTCTACGACCCGCCCGGCATACACATCGAGTGCACTGACCCACCGCTGGAGCCGGAGCCCGCCGAGCAGGTCGACGACACCGAGGGGGACGGCGACGGGGAGCAACCGGAAGCCGCCGGCGACGGCCCCGACACCGAGACGCTCGGCGAGCCCGACAGCGACGAGACCGGCCCGGAGACCGACGCCGGAACCGACTCCACGACGGATTCGTAGCCGAGCGGCACCCCCACCCGGCGCGCTAGGAGCGTCGCGGGTGGTGCGGCGGCCAGGGAGCGTCGGCGACTCCTTGCGCGGCGTCCCGGCGGGCCAGCGCCAGCAGCGGCGCCAGCGAGCCGGCCCGGTCCTCCAGGGCCGCTTCCACGTCGCCGGCGGTTCGCCAGCGCTCCGGCATCGTGGCGAGCGTGAAATCACCCGGCTCGGCGCCGGCCACCTCGTCCCAGCGCAGTGGCGCCGCAACCCGCCCGTCGGGGCCGGGGCGCGCCGAGTACGCAGACGCAAGCGTGCGGTCACGGGCGTTCTGGTTGTAGTCCACGAAGACCTTCGGGCCCCGGTCCTTCTTGCGCCAGGCGCTGGTGATGAGGTCGGGCCGGCGCCCCTCGGCGGCCCGCGCCAGGGCAAGGGCGGCATCGCGCACCTCGCTGAAGCCGGCAACCGGCACGATGCGCACCACGATGTGCATGCCCCGCCCACCGGAGGTCCGCGGCCAGCCCACCAGGCCGAACTCGCCGAGCAGCTCCCGCAGCAGGAATGCGGCCCGGCGGACCGCCTCGAAGTCCAGGCCGGGTGCCGGATCGAGGTCGACGCGAAGTTCGTCGGGGCGGTGCGGTTCGAATCGTCGCACCGCCCAGGGGTGCAGCTCCAGGCACCCCAGGTTCACAGCCCAGAGGACGTGGGCCAGATCGGTGGGGCACAACTCGGTGGCTGTGCGTCCCGATGGGAACGCCACGACGGCCGTCTCCAGCCAGTCCGGGCGGCTTTCGGGCACCCGCTTCTGGTAAAAGCTCTTACCCTCGGCGCCGTCGGGGAAGCGGTGCAGCACCGTGGGCCGGCACCACACGCCTCGCAGCGCCCCCGGACCGACTGTCAGGTAGTGCCCGACGAGATCCAGCTTGGTCTCACCCCGGGCGGAGAAGAACACCTTGGCGGGGTTGGAGATCCGTACCTGGCGCCCGTCCACCTCGACGGTCGTGAAGTCTCCGGCCATCGGTGGCCGTTGCAGCGGTTGCTCAGCCGCCGGACCGGCGGTCCGCCGCAAGCGCTGCGGCCTGTTCCGCCAGGCGCCGGGCGTCGATGCGCCCGCACAGTTCCCCGAAACCCGCCCGGGGCCCGACCCAGGCCAGCGAGTCGACCGCCCCGCCGCCCCCCGGCGGCGTGCTGTCCAGAACCCCCGACACGTCGGTGACGAGTGTGGCCAGGCGCCGGTACAGGTACGCCTCCTCGCGCCCCGCCGCCAGCCGTGCGGCCAGGTTGACCGCTCCCCGCACCGCCACGTCCCACTGACCCGAGGCGTCGGGGATGTCCTCGATCCGGCCGTAGCGACCCAGAACCGCCGC
>JAPONU010000375.1 GCA_026713745.1 bacterium | reverse complement strand
TGGATCCCGCGCAGTGCAGCGTCCGAGACGACGTGGACGATCACCCCGCTGCGCTGGGCGCGCATCACCTCGAAACAGGCACGGGAATAGCGGAAGGTGGCCGTGAGGTTCACCTCGACGACTTCACGGAAGATGCGCTCGGGCGTGTCAGCCAGCGGCGCGGCGAAGATCATCGCGGCGCACCCCACGAACAGGTCCAGACGCCCACCGAGGAGCGACGTGGCCTGCGCCACGCTCCGGTCGCAGTCGGCCCGGTCCGCGGCGTCGACTTGTATGAACGAGGCCCCGGTCGCGGCGGCCACCGACGCGCCCCGCTCGGCGTCACGGCCACAGAAGACGACCTGCATCCCGACCTCGGCGAGGTGCTCGACGACGGCGCGGCCGATCCCGGAGGTGCCGCCGGTGACGAGTGCGGTCCTGCCGCGAGGCTCGGCGGTCATTGCCGCACCCGCACGGCGCGCAGCGCGGCCAGCATCCCCCCGTCGACCGACAGTGTCGCGCCGGTACTGCCGGCGGCGGCATCGGAGAGCAGGTAGGCAACCGCCTCGGCGACCTCGGTCGCGGTGGTGTGGGTACCAGAGGGCGGCACGGGGGGCGGCATGCCGTCCTCGAGAGCCGCTCCAGCGACGACCACCGATCCCATGCCGGCGGCCGTGTGGCCCGGACAGACCGCGTTGGCCCTGACGCCGCGGGTCGCTCCCTCCACGGCGAGCATCCGCGTCATCCACAGCAGCGCCCTCTTGGACACCGAGTACGCCCCGAGTTCGGCTTCGGGCCAGTCGGCGGCACCCGAGGCGATCGCCACGATCGCTCCGCCACCGTCACTGAGGGCATCGAGGCAGGCGCGGGCGAACAGGAAGGGGGCGACGACATTCGTCTCGATCACCGCATCCCAGGCAGCGTCAGTGGTCTCCGGCAGCGGGGCCCTGTGCAGCACACCGGCGGCGAGAACCAACCCGTCGAGGCCACCGAGGGTCGCCAGCGCCTCCGCCACGATCGCGTCGACCGCGCCCGGTTCGCGCACATCGCCGGCGACGAAACGCGCCCCGGTCTGCTGCGCCAACGCCTCAGCGCGCTCGCGATTCCGGCCGGTGAGGAAGACCTCAGCTCCGTCGTGGCGGAGCAACTCCACGACGGCACCTCCGATGGCGCCGGTCCCGCCGGCGACGAGGACACGTCGAGGAATCCGACGAGTGATGCTGCCGACCACCTCTCCTGTCATTCCGGCGGAGGCCGAAATCCACTGCCCAGCGATCGCGGCAACGCTGCCATCGAACTGCTCAGAACACCCGGGCGCTCGCGGCCGTCACTCCTCGTCGTCGGCCATCGACGGGAGCACCCGGATCGAACCGTCGCCGGCAAGTTCGGGGTTCTGGGCCCGCCACTGCTCGCGCGGGTTCAGGGCCCGCCAGGCGTCCACGTACTCCGACTGGCGCGAGAAGACCACGTCGGGATGCTCGGCGGCCCGACTCACCACACGCTCGAGCATCCGCAGCCGCGAGCCGCGCCCGATGACCTGCGGATGGATCGTGAGGTTGTAGACGCCGCCGGGGCAGCTGTCGTAGGCGTAGTCGAACTCGCCGGTCCACATCTCCTCGGCCACCGACGGGGGCGCCAGGCCGGGGATCTGGCCCCAGACGAACTCGAAGATCGGCACGTCGTCCATCGGCCAGGCCACCGGGATGCCCACGATGTCGGTCAACTCGCCGAACTGGTAGGCGCCGTCGGTCAGCCAGCGGTCACCCTTGCGCACGTACACCGGCATCATGTCGGTGGACATGCGGCTGCCGTCGAAGTCGAAGCCGAACTCCTCGATGATCTCGATGGTGTGCTCGCTCATGTTCCAGGCCGGCGACACGTGGCCACGTGGGCGCACGCCGGCAACGAGGTCGAGCGCCTCCAGGCCGCGCTCGATGATGCGGCGCTGGCCGGCCACGTCGAAGTCACGGACGTCCTCGTGCATCCAGCCGTGGTAGGCCAACTCGTGACCCCGGTCCACGATCTCCCGGATGAGGTCCGGATAGGCCAGCGCCGTGTGGCCCGGCACCAGGAACGTGGAGCGGATGTCGTAACGGTCCAGGAGTTCCAGCACCCGGTGGGTGCCCGGGACCTCCATCTCGCCGCGGGAGATCATGCTGGCGTTGGTGCTGCGGAAGGAGGTGATCCACAGCGACAGCGCATCCATTCCGACCGTCAGGCAGAACGTCAGGCGTGGCAGCGCGACCACGTCACGACCTCCCGGCGGCGGTGCGGTCGAAACCGGCGGGCGGGTGCACCTCGCAGATGTGCATCACGTTCCCCTCGGGGTCGTAGAAGGAGCGGAACTTGTACCAGATCCCGGCGAAATCGTCCCCGGGCACCTCGCCGAGGAACTCCCCGGCGCCGTAGATGTTGGTCTCGCCCGCCCAGGTGATCCCGTGGCGGTCGAGCGCGGCGATGGCCTCGTCGATGTCGTCCACTTCCGCGGCGAAGGAGTGCACGCCGGCAGGGTCCTCGTTGTAGTTGGCGGTGCGCCGGCGCTCACCGCGGTCGGCGTCGGGTACCGAGAGCAGCACCAGGTCCACGTCGCCGCACATGAACATGGCCCAGCCCTTCTCCGGCTCGTAGCCGTGCGGGTGCAGCGGCAGGCCCAGCACGTTGCGGTAGAAGTCGACCATCGTCGCGAAGTCGTTCACGACGATGTCCATGTTGTCGAGGCGTTTGAGCTTGAGCATGGCCTCAGCGCAGCGGCACGGCCACTGACGGCATGGGGGCGCCGGTTGCGCCGCGGATCCGCATCGGGAAGCCCAGGAAGGCGAACTCGTACACCTCCTCCGCCGCGATCTCCTGCATGTTGCAGACCTCGATGATCATCGCGCCGGCGGTGGCGAACATGTAGCAGTGCACCGGGGCGTACTGGCCGTAGTAGGGCTGGGGCTCGAGGCCGATGTTGTCGCCGGCGATGCACATCGCCCCGGTCTCCTCGCAGAGATAGCGGGCAGCGTCGACATTGATCCCCGGCGAGGCCGACAGGTATTCGATCTCGGGCCACATGTTCATCCGCCCGGTGCGGATCAGCACCACGTCGCCCTTGCGCAACTCGGTGCCCTGCTTGCGGGCGGTTTCGGCGATGTCCTTCGAGTCGATCTCGTAGTGGGGCTCGAGGATGTCCACACCGTGCATGGCAGCCACGTCCAACATCACGCCCCGGGCGATGATCGGCGGGAAGCGATCGGTGCCGCCCTTGGTCCACACCATGGAGCCCAGGTGCTGGTCCTGGGTCCAGCCGTTCCAGAACGTCTCGTAATACCCCATGTGGTTGAGCGTGTCGATGTGGGTGCCGCAGTGGGTGTACATCGAGATGGAGTCGCCGGAGTAGGCGTACTCCTTGTGGATCTCGGGCCCGTAGCCCGAGCGCCCGTCGAGGATCGACCCGCTCGGGGTGTGGGTCATCCAGATGCTGAACGGGGGATCGCCCGCCTCGGTCCATGACGGCATGCCCGACCAGTACTCCACGGAGAGGTCGAAGACCTTGGTGCCGTTCAGGCGGGCCATGATCGCCCCCACGGAATCGGGCGTCACCCAGTTCAGCCGCCCGATCTCGTCGTCGGGTCCCCACGGGCTCTTGGACACCTTGTGACCGTTCTTCTCGAACAGCGGCTCGGGCTGCAACTCGATGTCGACGGTCTCTTCGACGGCGTCGAGATCTACGTCGAGGCCCGCGATCTGCTCAGCGAGTGCAGTGTCGTTCACGCCACACATGTGGCCCCCTCCTGGTCATCGGATGCGGTCAAAGGTGCAGCGTATGCTTGACGGTGACATTATTCAAGGACACAATCCTGATGTGAACGATAAGCAAACCCTAATACCAGAGCTGCCCAACACCGACGCGGTGAACCTCCGGCATCTCCGCGCCTGGGTCACGGTGGTGGACGAGGGATCAGTGACCGCGGGGGCAAGGCGGCTGGGAGTCTCGCAACCGGCGCTGTCCCAGCAGCTGCGGGCACTGGAGCAGTTCTTCGGCAGCCGCCTGCTCGAACGGCTGCGCCGGGGCGTTCAACCCACTCCCCTGGGCCGCGCCCTGCTGGGCGACGCCCGCGGGGCACTCGCCGCAGCCGACCGGCTCACCCGGCAGGCCAGGACCATCGCCGGGTTCGACGTCGGCGTCCTGGAGGTGGCGACGCTGCCCACGCTGGTGGACTCGATGCTCATCGACCCGCTCCGGCACTGGCAGGAGGAACACCCGCAGGTGGCCATCCAGCTCCACGAGTTCGCGCTACAGGCCACGATGAACGAGTCGGTGGCGATGGGGGTCGGCGACCTGGCCATCGGCGTTCGGCCGCCGAACTGGTCGGGGCCGGTGGTGTCCCTGGGATGGGAGCAATTCGTGGTCGTGCTTCCACCGAACGACCCGCTTGCCAACGGGGACGGCCCGGTGGCGCTGCGTGAGCTGGCGGACCGCAACTGGATCCTCTACGAACCCTCCCAGGGACTCGCGGACTACGTCGCCACCGCGTGTGCTCTGGCCGGTTTCCGTCCGCGCAAGGCCGTCCTCACCTCGCAGGTGCAGGCGGCGGTGCGGCTGGCGGCGGCGGGGCTCGGCGCGGTGCTGGTGCCGTCGGCCAACGTGCCCGAGGAACTCGCCCACACGGCACGCCTGCTTGACCCACCCGTCGCCTGGGAGCTCACCGTCTTCGCGCGCTCGGCTCTCTCGGCGCCCGCGGCCACCTTCGTCGAACTGCTCAGCCGTGGACCGATGCCTTCCCTGCCCGCCCACGCCGTGGTCCTACCCGGTGGTTAGCGCGCCCGACGACCGAAACGCCCGACACCGAGGAGTGCAGTGATGACAACGTCCGACGGAGGCATCGCACCGGGGATCGACGTGATCCGGGCATTCCCCAAGGTGGAACTGCACGTCCACGTCGAGGCCTGCTTGAGCGCCGAGCGGATCGAAGAACTGGCCGCCCGGTTCGGTGTCCCGATGCTCCGAGCAGCCGAATCGCTGTTCGACTACGCGACACTGGCCGACTTCCTGACGGTCTACGAGTGGTGGTGCGACCTGCTGCGCACCACCGAGATCGCCGAGCAACTGGCCTACGACACCGCGGCGCAGTTGAGCGAGGACGGGATCGTCTACGCCGAGGTCCTCTGCGGGCCCCGCTACTGGACGCACATCCAGCGAGAGCCGCTCATCGAAGCGCTGGCAGCCGGATTCGAACGGGCACACCGCGACGGCCACGCCGACTGCCGGCTCACGCCCTCCATCAGCCGGGAGCAGTCGCCGGAGTGGGCGATGGGGCTCGTGGAATGGCTCGGGACGAGTGGTCCGTCCCGCGTCGTCGGCCTTGGCCTCGACGGCAACGAAGAGTTGCTGGGCCGGACCTCGCCGAAGTTCACCGAGGTCTACGCCCGCGCCGCCGACCTGGGGTTCGGGCGCACCGCGCACGCCGGAGAATCCTCGGGGCCCGAGGGGGTGTGGGACGCGCTGGAGCACCTACACCTGGATCGCGTCGATCATGGCGTGCGATCGATCGAGGACCCGGCACTGCAGGAACATTTGGGCGAGCAGGAGATCACGCTGAACGTCACGCCCACGTCCAACGTCATCACCGGGATGTACCCCGACATCGACCACCACCCCGTCGGCCCGCTCATCGAGGCCGGCGTGCCGGTGACGATCAACTCCGACGACCCGAAGGCCATGAAGGTCACGCTGAGCGGCGAGTTCGCAGAGGTGAGTCGATCCCTCGACTGGAACCTCACGGACGTCGAGGCGGCCACACGGAGGGCCATCGACGCCGCATTCTGTGACCGGGATCGGGCGGCGAGCCTTCACCGCCGGATCGACGCCCACATGCAGGGCCAACAGGGCAGAGCGACTCAGGAGGACGGCAACCAATGAGCACGACACGGCACGATGCACCGCCTGCTCCCCCGAACGGGCGGGACCCACTCTCTGCGGGATACCTCGTCGATGTTCTCGCCGACCTGGTGCGGATCCCGAGCACCAATCCGGGTGCCTTCGAATCCAACGTGGCCCGCCGGGTCGCGGCGTACTTCGACGGCACGCCGCTCGAGGCCGAGCTGGTGGAGTCGCTGCCGGGTCGCCACTCCGTGGGCGCCATCCTCCGGGGGCGGGGCGGCGGCCCGACGCTCATCCTGAACGGCCACCTGGACACCGTGCCGATCGATGACGAGACGGAGTGGACGTCGGACCCGTTCGGGGCGGAGGTGCGGGACGGGTACATGTACGGGCGCGGCACCTGCGACATGAAGGCCGGACTGGCCGTCCAGATCGGTGTGGCCCACCACCTCGCCACTCAACTCGACCGCCTCGAGGGGTCGCTGGTCCTGCACTTCGCAGCCGGTGAGGAGCGGGCCGAGCCCGGAACCTTGTCGCTGCTGGAGGCCGGTTACACCGGCGACTTCGGGATCGTGACCGAGCCGACCGATCTGCGCATCGCCGCGGCAACGCGGGGCCTGCTGCCGCTGCGGGTCCGCCTGCAGGGGCGGTCCATCCACGCCAGCCGAAGCCATCTGGGCATCAATCCCACGTGGGGCCTGCTCTGGGTGCTTCAGGCGCTGGAGGAATACCGCGACGACATCGAGCAACGTCATCACCACCTGCTGGGTGCGGGCTCCTGTACCCCGACAGTGGTCCAGGGCGGCGTCACCCCCAACGCCGTGTCGGACTCGGTGGAGTTGTTCGTGGACCGCCGTCTCGTCCCGGGC
>JAPONU010000374.1 GCA_026713745.1 bacterium | reverse complement strand
TCCAGGTAGTCGCTGCCGGCAATGCGCCGGGCGGTCTCTGCGGTGATGCGCGTTCCGTTGGTGGAGAACTTCACGCCGACATGGTGAGCGACGGCGTAGTCGACGATCTCCCAGAAGTCACCGCGGATCGTCGGCTCGCCCCCGCCGATGTTCACGTAGAACACCTGCATCGCCTCGAACTCGTCGATGAGCGCCTTGGCCTCGGCGGTGGTCAGCTCGTGGGGATCGCGCCGCCCCGAACTGGACAGGCAGTGCCGGCAGTCCAGGTTGCAGGCGTAGGTCAGCTCCCAGGTGAGGCAGATGGGTGCGTCGAGCCCGGCGGCGAAGTGCTCGACCAGCGGCGTCGCCCCGCTCACGATCGGCGCTCCTGCAGCATGTCCGTCTCCACCAGCCGCTCCAGCGCCCGCTCGAAGGCGGGCAGCGCCGCCTCGCCGACGCCGGCACTGTCACAGGCGGCTCGCGCCGTGGGCGAGCCGTCGAGACGCTCGAGCACCTCCAGGAGGCGCCGATCCTTCAGGAACGACAGGCGCCGCGTGCCGAAGTGATACAGCAGCGCGCCGAAACGCTCGGGCCGCACCGACACCTGCGGCGCCACGCCGAGCCGGAGATCCAGCACGGAGGTCATGCCGCGGTGCACGTGGTGCGGGCGGTCACGATCTCGACTCCTGGGGTGGTTGCCGGGCGATCCGCCGATGGTACCGCCCGCCGATCACGGGGCCCGGCAAACCCATCGGCCGGCCGAGGTTGTCCGAGCTTCGTGGTGGATGTCAGGGAGAGTCGATCTGTCCTCGCGCGGCCGGGCGTAAGTCTGCACCTGCGGATCCCTCCCCCGCGCAAGCTGATCGAGGTGGCGCTCCGCTTCACCACTGGGCAAGCGATCCAAGCTTGTCGGGTAGGTCGCGCACTGGGGCGAACACGAATTCTCTGCCGAACTGCGCGTGTGTCAGCAGCCCCAACTCCTCAAGGCGTAGCAGGTCGGTACGAGCAGACTGATACGCCACTTGGTGGATCCGCTGCTGAGCTTTGATCGTGAACCGCTGCGCCGGATCCCGCACCGCGCTACTTAGGAGAGCGAGTTGCCGATGATTTAGCCACGAGCAGTCGTGTAGAAGGCTCTCGAGTTCTCTGATCTCCTTAACCTTTATTTCGAGATAACGCCTGAGACTCTCGATGGCGCGCTCGACCACGCGCAGTTGGTAGATGATGAAGTAGGTCATGTCGTTGTCGTCGGTCTCGGTGTACAGATAGGAGCGGGCGTACTGTGCCGGGGCCTTTCGGAGGATGCTCGAGATCGAGATGTACTGAGCGAGCCAGTAGCCCGAGCGCAGCATTGACCAGTAGAACAGCGCCCGCGCCGTGCGGCCGTTTCCGTCGACGAAGGGATGGTCGTAGGCGAGCCAGAAGTGCAACACGATCGCTCGGACCACCGGGTGGATGAAACCGTCACCCGATTTGCCGTTGGCGAACTCGCACATGCGCTGGAGCCGTTCGGGGAGTTCGCTAGCGGGTGGGGGCCAGTGCAAGATCGTGTCGTCCTGCGGCGAGCCGACTGTGATCCGTTCCTCATCGGGCGTCTGCAAGCGTCCCGCGTCAGCAGGATCGTCGAGCGTACCGTCGGTCACGATCCGATGAAGTCTGAGGACGTCATCCGGCATCAGAGGTTCGCTGCCCCTGGCCATCCGCGCAGCGTTCTGCATCGCGGTGAAGTTGTTGAGGATCATTCGCTCGCCGCGGTCGCGCGGACGCCGCCCTGAGCGGAGAAGCTCCTTCGCGACGGGCCGCGTCGTGCTAGCCCCCTCGAGCTGACTAGATGTAATCGCTTCTTCGACCAGCGAACTCATCAAGTAGCGATCGCTGGATCGAGGATCCGCGATCCGTTCGTCAGCCAGAATCTGGCCGCTCGCATGCTGATCGATGTGATGGACCTTTTGCTGGATCCGATCGACGTTGCTGAACCGGAAAGCGTTGCCGTTACTGTCGACCGGCGGTAGCGGGCGTGAGATTGCGTGCCGACTCATCGAGACCCCAAGCCACCACTGCTCGTGAGTGAGGCCGTCGGGCGGCGTGAGGTAGCGAAGCTTGTCCCAATGGACGTAGCGACCCTTGTCGTCGACCGGTCGACTACTCAAGAAGATTTTCGCGAATTGCTGGGGATCGCCGCTGGTGACCTGTTCCAGCAGGGGACCGAGTTCGGGTGGGCTCTGGGGGCGTTTCACAAGCTCTCCCATCTTGCGCCTAAGGACTCACGATATAGTACCAGTTCAGATAGGGTATTGCTACTAAGTTAGTATTGATTAGTAGTAAACTAGTAGTCAGATCGACTGCTCTAGTCCGGACTCGAGACGACGTGGTCAACGAAGCCCGCCTTCCGGCGCCGACCGTGGGCGGAAGCCTCAACTCTAGATTGTTACTACTTTAGCTCAGATTAGTAGTAGATTAGTACTTGGGCGCAGCCGCGATTGGTTGTCGGTCTTCCGACCCTGCTCACGTCGCCGCGTCGGAATCACAGGTAGCCCCTACGCTCGGGATGTGGTGGCCCGGTTGGAGGATCTGAAGAAGGGTTCCCGCGTGCTGGGTGTGACCCCGACCGGGCCGGTGACGGTTATCGACGTCGAATGGGTTGGCGTAGACACGGTGACCCTCACGTACGAGGACGCCGGCGGCGCAGTGGACCGCGAGATCCTCTACCGCGCCAACGAGGCCGACCTGGAATTGGCCGACGGCGGTCGCCCTTGGTCGCTGGACGCCGATCCGGCGCTGTTCAAGCTGGTCGCCGAGGCGAAGCGCATCTCGCTCGCTTACCTGTTCGACCCGTACCTGGCCACCGAGACCAGCGACATCGAGGTTCTGCCGCATCAGATCGAGGCGGTCTACGGCGACATGTTGCCACTGCGGCCCCTGCGCTTCCTGCTGGCTGACGACCCGGGCGCCGGCAAGACGATCATGGCGGGACTGCTCATCAAGGAACTCATGGTGCGCGGCGACTTGGGGCGGTGCCTGGTCGTCGTACCCGGCGGACTCGCCGAGCAATGGCAGGACGAGTTGGGAGAGAAGTTCGGTCTGGAGTTCGAGTTGCTCAGCCGCGAGATGGTGGAGGCGTCCCGCTCCGGCAACCCCCTCCTCGAGCGCCCGCTGCTCGTCGCCCGCCTCGACATGCTGGCCCGCAACGACGATCTGCAGGCCCGCCTGGCGCAGACCGAGTGGGATCTCGTGGTGGTGGACGAGGCCCACAAGATGTCGGCGTCGTTCCAGGGCACCGAGGTGCGGGAGACCAAGCGCTACCGCCTCGGGCGGCAACTCGAACAGGTTGCCCGCCATTTCGTGTTGATGACGGCCACCCCGCACAACGGGAAGCCCGAGGACTTCCAGCTGTTCATGGCGCTGCTCGACAGCGACCGTTTCGCCGGCAAGTTCCGCAAGGGCACACACAGCGACGAGCCGCCCCGCGATCTCATGCGTCGCATGGTCAAGGAGGAGCTGCTTCGCTTCGACGGGTCCCCGCTGTTTCCCGAACGGGTGGCGAAGACGGCGAAGTACCCGCTCAGCGAGGGCGAGCACGAACTCTACGAGCAGGTCACCGAGTACGTCCGCACCGGTATGAACCGGGCGGAGCGGCTACGTGCTGAGGGGCAGGGCGGCCGCTCTGCTGTCGTGGGTTTCGCTCTGACGATCCTTCAACGGCGCCTGGCGTCGTCGCCGCTGGCGATCTGGCGGTCGGTTCAGCGGCGCCGCGCACGGCTGGGGGCGCGGCTCGCCGAGGTGCGGGACATGCGAGCCACTCTGGAGGTGGCGCAGCTTCCGGGCGGCTTCCGACCCGACGACTTCGGTGACAGCTTCGACGACGACTTCGAACCCGATGACCTGCTGGGAAGTGAGGTCGAGGACGTCGAGACCGAGATCCTCGATGCGGCGACCGCCGCCCGCACCGTCGAGGAGTTGGAGGCTGAGATCGCCGATCTGGGCCGCCTCGAGGAACTCGCCGAGAAGGTGTACCGGTCCGGCGCTGATCGCAAGTGGGAGGAGTTGGCCGACCTCTTGCAGAACACGCCCGAGATGCTCGACGCCGAGGGGCGGCGCCACAAGCTGATCGTCTTCACCGAGCACCGTGACACGCTCGAATACCTGGAGCGCAAGCTGACCGGACTTCTGGGAAGACCCTCGGCCATCGTCTCCATCCATGGCGGCGTGAAACGCGAGGAGCGACGCAGGGTGCAGGACCGGTTCACCCAGGACGCCGATGTGACGATCCTGGTCGCAACCGACGCCGCCGGCGAGGGCCTCAACCTGCAGCGTGCCCACCTGATGGTGAATTACGACCTTCCGTGGAACCCCAACCGCATCGAGCAGCGCTTCGGGCGCATCCATCGCATCGGTCAGACCAACACCTGCCGGCTGTGGAACCTGGTGGCCGACGGCACCCGCGAGGGATTGGTGTTCGAGCGTTTGCTCACGAAGCTGGAGGAACAGCGCCGCGCCCTCGGCGGGAAGGTCTTCGATGTGCTGGGCGAGGCCTTCTCCGACCGGTCGCTGCGGCAACTGCTCATCGATGCCATCCGTAGTGAGGACCCGGTGCTGCAGCGGGTACGCATGGAGGCTGTGATCGATGGGTCCGTCGGTGCCAGGACGCAGGAACTGATCGACGCCCAGTCGCTTCTCACAGACGTCCTGCCGCCGGAGCGCACCGCGGGCATCCGTGACCAGCTGGAGCGCGCACGCGCCCGCAAACTTCAACCCGGTTTCGTGCGCAGCTTCTTCCTCGCGGCCTTGGAGAAGCTCGGCGGGCGCGCCGCCCGGCGCGAGACTGGGCGATTCCAGGTCGCCGGCGTACCCGCATCACTGCGCCACTGGGACAAGGACAACCGGCGTGGCCGCTTGCTTCGGAACTACGAGCGGATCTGCTTCGAGCACGACCATCTGTCGGTACCCGGCCGGCCGGTTGCAGATCTGGTAGCGCCGGGCCATCCGCTGCTCGATTCCATCGTCGGCGTGACTCTGGAGCGCCACGGAGCAGTCTTGCAGCAGGGCACAATCCTCATCGACCCACAGGACTGGACGGAGACGCCGCGGCTCCTGGTCTTCCTCGAACACGAGATTGTGGACGGAACGACGGCTGGCGACGGGCGCCGCCAGGTCGTCTCGCGGCGCTTCGAGTACGTGGAGATCACCGAGGACGGCGATGTGCGCGAGGCCGGGAGGGATCCCCACATCGACCTGCGGGCTCCCGACGCCGATGAGCAGGCGTTGCTGGCTCCGCTGGCGGAGGCCGACTGGGTGATCGCCGGCCTTGAGACAACGGCCCTGCGCCACGCCGGCGAGCACAACGCTCCGCAACATCTCAAGGAGGTGCAAGATCGGGTGCAGTGGCGGGTCAAGCGCCCCCTCGACGCCGTCGAGAGCCGCCTCAAGGAGGAGATCCGCTACTGGGGTGCCGAAGCCCTACGACTGAAGGACAAGGAACTGGCCGGACAGAGCGGCGCCAGGCTCAACTCGGCTCTCGCCGGTCGCCGGGCTGCCGAGGCCGAGGAGCGCCTGCAGCGCCGCCGGGCCGAGTTGGCGCTGCAGCGCAAGCTATCGGTGCGCCAGCCCCGCGTCGTGGGCGGAGCCCTCGTGGTGCCAGCCGGGCTCGTGGCCAAGCTGGGAGGGACCGAAGTGCCCGCCTACGCGCACGATTCGGTGCGAACCGAGAAGCTCGCCGTGGCAGCGGTGCTCGCCGCCGAGCGAGAACTCGGGCGAGATCCCACCGAGATGCCCCACAACAACGAGGGCTACGACGTCGAGACCCGCGCCGACGACGGCCGCCTGCTGTTCATCGAGATCAAGGGCCGGGTGGCGGGCGCCGACCGCTTCACGGTCACCAACCGCGAAATCAACTACGGCCTGAACAACGCCGACCGCCACATCCTGGCCCTCGTGAGAGTCGACGAGGACGACAGCACTACCGTTCGCTACCTCTACGACCCGTTCACCAGCCGTGAGCACGAACCCAGCGCCGCCGAATACGACCGCCGCCTGTCCTGGGACGCCTACTGGGAAATGGCCGAGGCTCCAATCTGAGCGATCTGACCTCGTGATTGATTCAAGTCGTTCCCGTAGCGGAGCTACGCGAGCGGCGATACTCTCGCGCTACGACTTCGGCGAAGAATGGAGGTTTCTGCGGTGGCGTCCGGTCTGCAAGCACTAACGGTCCTCGTTGTCGCTCTGCTGCCTGGGGCATTTTTTGTCTGGGGTCTCGAACGTAACGCGGGTCGCTATGGGATTGGCCTCCGAGATCGTGCTCTGAGGTTGGTAGGAACGTCCGCAGTCTTTCTCGCTTTGTTTGCCTCGGTATTGTATTGGCTCTATGCAAAGTACTGGCACTCGTTTGCCTCGGGTGATCCACTGTCTCCGTGGCTGGTCGTTGCACCGATCTCCTACGTCGCTATTCCTGGCACTCTGGGTTGGGCATTCGGTCGACAAGTCCGTAATGGAACCCACTGGGCACGCGCCTTGGCCGGGCCTGATCGAGCCCCTCGTGCCTGGGATCATCTGTTTCAGGATCGTGAATCGGGTTTGGTGCGATGTAAAATGAAGTCGGGCTCGTGGGTCGGTGGCGCATACGCAGAAATCGACAATCAGCGCCCATACGCATCTGGGTATCCGGAGGTTCAAGAACTCTACCTGACCCGCTCACTTGAGGTTGATCCAGAAGATGGACGTTTCAAGTATGACGCTAATGAACAGCCGATTCAGGGTGTGGGAAGTCTATTGATGCGGTGGGAAGAAATCGAACTGATGGAATTCATTCATTCACCGAAGGAGGATGATTCGAGTGAGTCGCAGGAGAGAACGTCGCGCAGGGGACGCAAGTCTAAAGCGAGGAGGCTATAGCACGTCTAAGCCGTTGCCGAAGTTGAAGTCCCCACCCAAGGGTCCTGCACCGGGCGCCAAGCCTTCGTCAGGCAAGCAAGCTAAGTAGCACCAAGTTGATTCCGTCCTCCGCGCGGCAGCGTGGTAGGGAAATGCCGTGACCGCGCCGCGCAAGAAGCTCATCGAGGTGGCGTTGCCGCTGGATGCCATTAACGCGGCGAGCTCGGCGGAGAAGAAGGTGTTTCATGCGCACCCGTCGACGTTGCACATCTGGTGGTCACGTAAGCCACTTGCGGCAGCTCGGGCGGTGCTGTTTGCCTCGCTGGTGGACGACCCCTCGGCTCAGCCTGAGCGGTTCCCGACCTCTGAAGGGCAGGCCGCGGAGCGTCGGCGCCTGTTCGAGATCATCGAGCGGCTGGTTCCGTGGGGAAGCAGCGGCGACGCCGAAGTACTGGCCGAGGCGCGGACGGAGATTCGAACCGAGCGCCTCGTCAGATCAGCGAAGGCGCGGAGCACACTGGGGGTCACCGGTAGGCGTGTTGCCAAGTCAGCGAGGGCGCGTGTCACCAGCGGAGTTGCGAAGCTCGTGCCTGCCGTGGGGACGAGCGAGCCGTCGACTCGCAGTGCGTCGATCGGGGTCTCGTCGGTCCCGCCGAACTGCACGCCCGTGGGCTGTACGCGATTGCCATGTCGCCCTGGCCCCATCGACGAGTAGTCAGCCCGACTCCATGGACGGCTGGGTGGCGGGGCATCGCAGGCACCGACTGTCACGCCGTTCACCATGTCCCCTGGAACCTGAACACGATGTAGGCCAAAAGCCTGAGGCTGTGTGCCACCGTTCCCGGCGGCAACGACGAAGAGGACGTCGTGCTCCCACGCCAGATGATCCAGTTCACTCGTCCAACGGTCAGGCTCGTGCGAGTCTTCCATGGCGAGTTCTGGTCCGATGCTCAGATTGACGATGCCGAAGTCGTTCTCACGTACCGTCTCCACGATCCGGTCGAGCACCCAGTAGCCAGCGAGGTCCCCCGGGATGTTCCTGGGTGGAAGGACACGAAAGATCTCGACCGGGCACGGCGGCTGACGTAGCGCCGTCTCCGCGTTCGCTAGACCGAAGATGGCTGCGCCGACGACAGCGGTTCCATGGTCCATGTCCTTCATCGTCGCCGGTTCGGGGGTCAGATCGGAGGTGGAAACGGCGCCGAAGAGAGAGTTTGCACCTGTGGAGTGAAGTCCGCCGTCGAACACGGCCACCTTCGGCGTATCTGCTTCAGGTTGACGGGTAGCAGGTAGTCCGACCCGCTGACGACTCCGAGTTGTGATGACCGGGAGCGGTCGGATCGCTGGCATCGGTCGCATGGCTCGAAGTGGGTTGAACTTGGCCAAACGGTCCGCGGTGCCCGCCGGGATCGTGACTGGAGAGAATGTGAGGCCGCCCAAACGGCGCACGAAGTCGCGGTGGCAATCACCGCCCGTCTGTTCCACGAGTGTGAACCACTTATCGAGGGTTGCATCGTCCAGTGGTGCTGGCTCCCAGGCGCCGGAAGGGATCGGGTGAAGCACCGCCTCCCAGGTCGTCGTTTCCTGATCCGGCTCAGGATCGCGTAGTACGACCGACTCGGGGGTTGCGATGCCGACATGGTCGAGTTTGCGGATATCCGAGAACGCCTGTTGTTCGGACCTGGCCCGGCCGGGGCTCTCGATGAGATGCCCGAATCGCTCTAGACCCCTGTCGCTCATTGCGAGGATCACGCGCCGTGTAACGCTCTCGCGTTGCTTGCGCTTCGTCCGATAGATCCCTTTGTCGGCGCGCGAGCCGACCGGCACGGCGTCGACCGCGCGCAGGAGCGTCTCGGGAAAGTGGCTTGCGGCCAGGTAGTTCGGTAGCAGACGGGCCTCGACAAAAATGCGGGATCCGCGCAACTGCGCAGGCATGCTGACGGCCCTCTGCGTGACCTCGCGGACCATTGGCAGCAATAGCTCGCGAGCTTCTTCCGAGGTCTGAGGCTCGAACTTCTCACCTCCGCCCGAAGGGGCATCTTCCACGTCAATCCGCAGTTGCTCACCGCCGACGAGAACACGTCGATCCGGTACAGGAGTTGGCGACGGCACCGGGCTGGGAGGGATGTCGCTCATCGCTGCTCCCGAGCACGTCTGATCGCCGCGGCGACGGTGGGATGGCTCACGCCGAGTCGGGCCGCGATCTGACGGTTGGAGAGGCCGAGGTGTTCGCTCATGGCGATGCACAGGAGGTCGCGGTCGAGCCCCGGCCTGTGCGATCCCGCGGCTAGCGCATCGAGGAGCACGTCGTCGACTGCCCTCCCAGCGAGCAGAGAGCGTCGCTGTGCTTTCTCCCACAGGCGGGTCAGGTCCGAGCCGCTGGAGCCATCGGTTAGCGCCACCACCAACTCGAGGATCGAGTCGTGGGCGGATTCGGTCCTACCCGCGAGGTACGCCAGGATCCGCCGACGCTCACCGGGTCCGGGCAGGGGAATCCGGATGTGGCGGTCGAAGCGCCGGTCAACGGCTGAGTCGAGGAGTCTCAGATGATTCGTGGCGGCCACCAGCAGGCTCGTACCCGGCCATCGGTCCAACTCAAGGAGCACGACGTTGACGATCCGCTTCAACTCCCCGATGTCGGTGTCATCGTCGCGGCGCTTGGCCAAAGCGTCGAACTCGTCCAGGAGCAGCACGCACGCCCCGGACTTGGCAAATTCCAGCGCGGAGCGGATATTGCGACCGCTCGTTCCCAGGTAACTGGACACGACCGTTGCGAGGTCGATAGAGACGAGAGGCACTCCAATCTCGACCGCCAGCCAGTGAGCCGCCATCGTCTTGCCAACCCCAGGGGGGCCGCTCAACAGCACCGTCTGTGTCAGGCCGATCCCTGCCGCGGCGAGTTCGTCGGCGCGCGACCGCTCCGCCACGATCTCCGCCAGCTCGTCTGCCACGATCGGATCAAGTGTGAGTCCGTCGGCTTCCGGGAAGGGATCAACGCTCACGAGGGAATGTGTCGTGCCCTCCTCCCGTGGGAGTTCGGGTTCCGCGTAGCGCAGTCCCACGGTGCTGCCGGAAGCCGAGAGGGCCTCGTGCACCGCTGCCCGGAACTCCGCGGGGTCGGTAACGTCCGAAGGGACCGTCCGGAGAAGACGAGTCGCGAGTTGGCGGACACCCGCGGCGTACCCGGTTGCGCCCACGCGCACCAAGTCGACGACAGCTTCCTCGAGACTCTTAGCAGAGTGGTAAGTCTGCGGCCGCATCTTCAACCTACTTTCCACTCGAGCAGTGAGCGCTGGTCAGCAATGATATTAGATTGGAAAGTTCACTTTGCGTAATTCAGCCGACGATGAAGGGATTGACGATTTGCACGTCTCGGATGGTCTGGCCGTCGTTGAGGTCTTCGGTGAGTACGCGGTCGCTGCCGGCCGTGGCAGCTGCCTCGACGATTAGGGCGTCCCAGATCGAGAGCCCTGTGCTGAGGACGGTGTCGGTTGCGCGAAGGACTAGCCGGTGATCGACGGGCAGGACGCGGAGCATGGCCATCTGGCGTACACCCTCACGAGCGGCTCGGGGATCGAGGTTGAGTTTCCTGGTGGCCACCCAGAAGAACTCCGAGAGGACCTGGGTGGAGATGACGATCTCCTTGGGCTGTTCCGTGAGCACTGCGCGAGCGATGCGTTGCTTCTCGGGCTCGGCGTGGTCGTAGAGGTACACGAACACGTTCGTGTCGACGAAGACGCTCAGGGGCCTGCCCGTTCTTCGTAGATGTCCTCGCGGGTCCACCTGCGGCCCGTGTCGCCGCTTATGGCGCCGGCGCCGTCGGCGTGGGCGATGAGCATCCGCACGGTGGCATCTTGCTGCGTGGTTCCGGTGTAGGACACCAGGAAGTCGCGGACGGCGGCGTTCACCGACGTCCCTGACTCGAGGGCTCGGATGCGCGCCCGACGCAGCAGCTCATCGTCTATTGCCAGCGTCAGATTTGCCACGTAATCAGTGTAACACGTAACCCGTGTTACCGATTGCGGGAGACCACCGGCACCTCGAGGCTCCCCCTCATCGGTTCCCGATACCTGTGACATCGTTGCGAGCGCGTTGCTGCCTCAAGCACCTGTCACACCTCGGGTGTAGACCTGCAGTTGTGGACTCGTCGCATGCGAAGTCGTCGCCGCGCAAGCTGATCGAGGTGGCGCTACCTCTGGAGGTGGTGAACGCCGGCGGGCGAGACGAGAAGGCGGTGCCCAAGAAGGGGCACCCCTCGACGATGCACCTGTGGTGGTCACGCAAGCCACGAGGTGTGGCGCGGGCGGTGCTGTTCGCGTCGCTGGTGGACGACCCGTCGACTCGACCTGATTTGTATCCCACCGAGGCGGCACAGCAGGCTGAGCGTCGGCGGCTGCTCGACTTGGCGGGAGGGCTCGCCCAATGGCAGCGCAGCGGCGACGCGGCTTTGCTGGGCGAGGCGCAGCGGTGCATCGAGGCCTCGGCCGGCGGCGACCTGCCGGAGATCATCGACCCGTTCAGCGGGGGCGGGACGATCTCCACCGAGGCGCTGCGGCTTGGGTTGGACAGCCTCGCAATCGACCTGAATCCCGTTGCCGCGTTGGTGAGCGCAGCCGGGCTGTCGATTGCCCAGCGGTTCGCCGGACAGCCCGCGATCAACTCCGGCACGCTCGGGGGCGGGCATGGCCTGACAGGTATAGCCGCCGATATCGCTTTCTACGGGGAAGCCGTCGAGGACGAGTGCCGGCGGCGCCTCGCGTACTTGTTCGAAGCGCCGTTCAGCCCGCATGCACCAGGTGGGCGCACCGTGGCGATCTCCTATCTGTGGGCGCGGACCATTCCGTGTGGCAACCCG
>JAPONU010000373.1 GCA_026713745.1 bacterium | reverse complement strand
TGACGCTCATCGCCTACGCCACGGTGCCCATCTCGGTCTGGGTGCTGTGGCGCACCTCGTTCGGCCTGCGCCTGCGCAGCTGCGGCGAGCATCCCATCGCCGCCGACAGCCTGGGCGTGGACGTCTACCGCTACAAGTACTACGGCGTGGTGCTGTCGGGCGCCTTCGCCGGCTACGGCGGCGCCTTCCTGGTGATCGAGCTGACCGGCATCTACCGGGAGGGCCAGACCGCCGGCCGGGGCTTCATCGGCCTGGCCACCACCATCTTCGGCAACTGGCGACCCGTGGGCGCCGCCCTCGGCGGCCTGCTGTTCGGCTTCACCGACACGCTGCAGTTGCGAGACCGGCCCGCGGTGCACGGATTGCTGCTGATGGTGGTGCTGGCTCTCGGTCTCATGGCGCTGGTCTTCCTCGTCCGTCGCCGGTACCGGGCCGCGACCGGGCTGGCCATCGCAGCCGGTGGCTTCGCCGTCTGGCACTACGCCACCGAGACGGTGCCCAAGCAGTTCCCCCAGGCGCTGCCCTACATCACGGTGCTGCTGGTGCTGCTCTTCTACACCTCGAAGCTGCGCATGCCCGCCGCCGACGGCATGCGCTACCGACGGGGTCAACAGCAGTGACCGCGACGCCGTCGCCGGCGCGGTCTTGATGGAGTTGGCCATGCGTTATCGACGGGGTCAACAGCAGTGAGCGCGACGCGCAACCGGGCGACGGCCGCCGAGGCGGACTGGGACGACCTGTTCAAGCGCGCCCGGGCCGTGGCCACCAACGCCTACTGCCCGTACTCCCGGTATCACGTGGGCGCTGCCGCGCTGGTGGACGACGGGCGGATCATCGTGGGCTGCAACGCCGAGAACGCCTCCTACGGGCTGGGGCTGTGTGCCGAGGTCTCGGTCGTGTGCGGGCTGCACACCACCGGAGGCGGGAGGCTGGTGGCAGTGGCGGTGGTCGGCGGCTACGACCTCGACGCCCTGCCGCCGGGCAAGCCCTGCGGGCGCTGCCGGCAGGTCCTCTACGAGGTCGGCGGCCCCGAACTGGTGATCAACCGCGACGCCACGCTGGGCGACCTGCTGCCCGAGGCCTTCGGCCCCGAGGACCTATGAGCGGCTTCTCCCCGGTCGACCTCATCTGCGCCACGACGGAGCCCGTCGAGCCGGCGTTGGGCCTCGAGCGAGCCCGGTCCGACCACCTGTGAGCGACTTCTCGGTCGTCGACCTCATCTGCGCCAAGCGGGACGGGCGGGCGCTGGGGCCCGACGAGATGGCCTGGTTCATCGACGGCTACACGCACGGGCGCATCCCCGACGAGCAGGCCGCGGCGCTGCTGATGGCGATCTACTTCCAGGCCATGGAGCCCGACGAGCTGGCCACGTGGACCCAGGCCATGATCGAATCCGGCGAGCGCCTCGACCTCTCGGGCCTCGACCGTCCCACTGTGGACAAGCACTCCACCGGCGGCGTCGGCGACAAGGTGTCGCTGGTGCTGGCGCCGCTGATGGCGGCCTGCGGGGCGGCGGTGCCGCAGCTCTCGGGCCGGGGCCTGGGCCACACCGGGGGCACGCTGGACAAGCTGGAGGCCATCGCCGGCTGGCGGGCCTCTCTCTCCAACGCCGAGATCCTGGCGCAACTCGCCGATGTGGGTGCGGTGATTTGCGCCGCCGGGGCGGGCCTGGCACCCGCCGACCGGCGCATCTACGCCCTGCGCGACGTCACCGGCACGGTGCCCTCGATCCCGCTGATCGCCAGCTCCATCATGAGCAAGAAGATCGCCGAGGGCACCAGCACCCTGGTGCTGGACGTGAAGGTCGGCTCCGGCGCCTTCATGAAGACCCAAGCTGTGGCGCGCGAGTTGGCCGAGGCGATGGTCACCCTCGGCGAGGCGCACGGCGTACACACCGCAGCACTGCTGACGGGGATGGACACCGTGCTCGGGCGCACCGCCGGCAACGGCCTGGAGGTGCGCGAGTCGGTCGAGACGCTCGCCGGGGGTGGGCCTGACGACCTGGTCGAGGTGACGCTTGCCCTCGCACGGGAGATGGCCGAGCTGGCGGGCCTGGACGCCGACCCCGCTGAGGTTCTGGCCTCGGGTGCGGCAATGGACGTCTGGCGTACCATGATCGCCGCCCAAGGGGGCGACCCCGACGCCGAACTGCCGTGGGCGCCGATCGTCGAGACGGTGGCCGCGCCGGCCGACGGTGTGCTGAGCCGACTCGACGCCTTGGCGGTGGGCATCGCCGCCTGGCGTCTCGGAGCAGGGCGCGCCCGCAAGGAGGATCCCGTGAGCCCCACCGCCGGTGTGGTGTGCCGGGCCGCCGAGGGCGACGTCGTGCGCGCCGGCGAGCCACTGCTGGAGTTGCACACCGACGACGAGTCGCTTCTGCCGGGCGCCCTGGCGGCCCTGGAGGGCGGGTTCGATGTCACCGCCGAAGCCGGCTCGCGGCGGTCCCTGGTGCTGGACCGCGTCACCGCCGGCGGGCGGGCGTGAACGCCGCAACTCCGTCCCTCGAGGAGATCCGGCGAGCCCCCAAGGCACTGTTGCACGATCACCTGGACGGCGGGCTCCGACCCGCCACCATCGTGGAGCTGGCGGCCGAGACGGGCTACGAGGGCCTGCCGACCCGCGACCCCGACGAGCTACGCCGCCGGATAACGCGGGCCGCCGCCGGTCGCGGTCTGGAGGCGTACCTGGAGACGTTCGTCCACACCGTGGGCGTCATGCAGACCCCCGACGCCATCGCCCGTGTGGCCGCGGAGTGCGCCGAGGACCTCGCCGGCGATGGCGTCGTGTTCGCCGAGGTGCGTTTCGCCCCCGAGTTGCACACCGGGCGGGGACTCGGCATGGACGAAGTGGTGCGCAGCGTGCTGGAGGGCTTCGCCGCCGGCAGCCGGGGACGCAACATCCGCGTAGTGGGTCTTCTGTGCGCCATGCGCCACGCCGCGCACGCCACCGAGGTGGCCGAGTTGGCGGTGCGCCACCGCCACGACGGCATCGTCGGCTTCGACATCGCCGGCGCCGAGGCGGGCCACCCGCCCACCCGGCACATCTCGGCCTTCCAGTACCTGCAGCGGGCCAACTTCCACTTCACGATCCACGCCGGGGAGGGATTCGGCCTGCCGTCGATCTGGGAGGCGGTGCAGTACTGCGGCACCGAGCGTCTCGGCCACGGCGTGCGCATCGTCGAGGACATCGAGGTCGACCCCGACGACCCCGAGGCGCCGCCGCGACTGGGACCACTGGCCGCCTACGTGCGGGACCGCCGCATCCCCCTGGAGTTGTGCCCGACCTCGAACGTTCACACCGCCCTGGCGCCCTCTATCGCCGAGCATCCCATCGACCTGCTGCGCCGGCTGCGCTTCCGGGTGACGATCAACACCGACAACCGGCTCATGAGCGACACCGGCCTCAGCAAGGAGATGCGCCTCTGCGCCGAGGCCTTCGGCTGGACGATGGCCGACCTGCGCTGGCTCACCATCAACGCCATGAAGAGCTCGTTCATCCCCTTCGACGAGCGGCTGGCGCTGATCGACGACGTCGTCAAGCCCGGCTACGCCGCCCTCGGTGCCGGCTGATGCAGGGGAACGGGACGCCTGAACGGTCATTCCGGCGAGGGTCGGAATCCATCCGGCGGCCGTTGGGGTCGTGTTGCAAGAGGATGGACCGACGATCGGCCGAGCCCACGACGAACCGGAGGAGGGTGCCATGCGCCGATTCCTGATCGACACCGACACCGCCT
>JAPONU010000372.1 GCA_026713745.1 bacterium | reverse complement strand
GGCGGGCTACTCGACGAGCTTCAGGGTCTCGGTGCGGCCTTCGACCTTGCCGACGGCCTTCGCAAGGTCGATGACGGCCGTGGTGAGGTTGTCGATCCGCGTGTCCGTGCGGGCCGCCGATGTCTCGATCTGCTGCCGCGTTTCTTCGCGGTGGGCAGCGAATCCGTCGGTCATGTCCTCGCGCACGTCGGTGAATCCGTCGGTCATGTCCTTGCGCAGGTCGGTGAATCCGTCGGTCATGTCCTCGCGCAGGTCGGTGAATCCGTCGGTCATGTCCTTGCGCAGGTCGGTGAATCCGTCGGTCATGTCCTTGCGCAGGTCGGTGAATCCGTCGGTCATGTCCTTGCGCAGATCGGTCATGTTGCTGCGCAGGTCGGTGAATCCGTTGGTCATGTCCTTGCGCAGATCGGTCATGTCCTTGCGCAGATCGGTCATGTCCTTGCGCAGGTCGGTCATGTCGCTGCGCAGGTCGGTGCCGTCCGCGCGCAGTGCGCCGATGTCGGCGCGGCGCGCCCGGTCCTGGTGGAGAACAACCATGAGTATGAGGCCGACGACGCCGAGTATTGCCTGTTCCATCCCTCTCCCCAATCGTAATGGATGCCCGCCGGGTGCGACCAGCCGGTGCACGGCCACCGATGAGCCCTGTCCGCGAGCACTACTATAATATCAGGAAACTGATGAAAACTGCTCAAACTATATTGATTCTCTCTCCGCGCGGCGTCCGTGACAACCGGGTTCAACGTGGCGCTACCAGCCGCGGTCGATCCACTCGTCGATCAGCGGAGGACGGTGACGCCGGCCCAGGCCAGGGGATCGAATTGGGACACGAGTGCCCGTCTCGGATTCGTGAGTCCCAACCGTTGTATCGTAACAACACTGCAGGTGAGGAATGGCGAGAAGGCGCCACCCCAAGAAGGAGGTCGAGGAGGCACTCCGTGAGGCCGAGAATGCCGGGTGGACTGTCGCGCCGGCGCCATCGGGTCACCGCTGGGGTTCGATGCACTGCTCGGCCGGCCGTGGGGGCTGCCGGCTCTCGATCTTCTCGACACCGCGCAATCCGGGCAACCACGCCCGGCACGTCCGGCACGTCCGGCGTGCGCTCATCCGCTGCCCGCACGATGAGCCATAGAGGAGCGGGATGAGGACCTACCAGTTCGTGCTCATCGTCGAGGGTGCCGATCTTCAGTCCGACGAGATGTTCGACGCGGTGTTCGACGCGGGATGTGACGATGCCCTCGTGGGGTGCTCCAATGGGGTGCAGTTCGTGGACTTCGACCGCGCGGCCCCGAGCGCCGGGGAGGCGGTCCGCTCCGCCATCGCCGCGCTCGAGGGTCTTCCCGGGGTCACGGTCGTCCGCATCGCCGGCGCCGATCTCCTGTCGATCTCCGATATCGCCACCCGGACCGGTCGGACGCGGGAGAGCGTCCGGCTACTGGTTGCCGGCAAGCGCGGCCCCGGCGGGTTCCCTCCCCCGGCGACGGACCCCCGCAATCGCTACCGGCTCTGGCGAGGCAACGACGTCCAGCGGTGGTTCGCCGACCACTACGGCGACCAGCCGATCTGCCCCGAGGCCGACGTCGTGGCCACGGTCAACGCCGAGTTGGAACTGCGCCGCAGCGCCGGGAGGGTGCTGACCACCGAGGCTTGAGCCGTCCGGGCGCCGTAGCCGTGGCCGAAGTGTGCGAGCCGGCGCTCGGTGGTCCGGTCGGGGACCGGGGTGCGGTTCGCTCCTTCGGCGCGGGCGCAAGGCGCCGCGAATCGGCCCCCGGGCCCCTCCCTCGCCTGTGGCCGTGCCGGCAGGCTCACCAGCCGCGGTCTACCCACTCCTGCAGGTGGGGGCTCTCGCGCCCGATGGTCGTGTCGTCGCCGTGGCCGGGCATCACGATGGTGTCGGGGGCGAACTGGGAGAAGATCAACTCGTCGATCGAGCGAATGATGGTGGCGAAGTCGCCGCAGGGGAACTCCGCCGGTGGCGGCTTGCCCTCGCGGAACTCGAAGCCGTCACGGGTGAGTCCGGGGCCCCCAGGGAAGAGGGTGTCGCCCGTGAACGCCACCGGCGAGCCGTCCACTTTGAAGCAGATCGACCCTGCGGTGTGGCCGGGTGTGATCGTCGTGAGCAGCCGCAGCCGTCCCACCTCCACCGCCGAGTCGCCCTCCAGGATCTGGTCGTAAGCCGGCAGCATGTGGGCGTCCCCGGCGGTGACGAGCACGTCGTAGCCGGCGTCGCGGATCTGCGGCACGGCCCCGATGTGGTCCTGGTGGCCGTGGGTCTCCAGCACGGTGCGCACGCCGAGTTGGCGGCACAGGTCCAGCAGCAGCTCGTGCTCGTTGGCGGCGTCGATCAGCACGGCGTCGCCGCTCTGCCGGCAGCGCACGATGAACACGTTGTTGTCGAACGGTCCGACGACCACCTTGTGGATCTCCATCTGGGTGTCCCGGTAGTGCAGTGTGGGCCGGGCATCGGCGGCCTGCCGCTGGATCCCGAGTTGCGGCCAGCAGTAGTGGTCGATGCCGGCGCGGTCTGCGTGTGCGGCTACCTCGCTCATGTCGGTGCCTCCCGGGTGTGCGGAGATCTGGGGGATCCAATCCTCGCCCTGTATAGCTGTTCACGCACCTCGTCGCGTCGTTCGGCTGGTTCGAGCCCCTCGAGTTGTGCCATCTGACCCAGGGTGATCCCATTGTCAACTCACTGGTGGTATTCTTGTGACATGAATGACACATTTGCGATCAAGATGGGAGAGCGAGGCCGGGTGGTCGTCCCTGCCGCGGTTCGAGAGCGCGCGGGATTCACCGAGGGCGTCACGTTGATGCTCTTGGAGACGCCCGACGGTGTGGTGTTGATGACACGAGAGCAGCTGCTGGCGCGGGTCCGGCGCGACTTCGGAGGGCTCAACCTCGTTGACGATCTGCTTGCCGAGCGGCGCCTGGCAGCGGCTGCTGAGGACGCCGACATGGCTGCCGTCCCGTGAGAGCGGCGCTCGACTCCTCGGCAATCCTGGCGTTCCTGGGAGGCGAGGACGGCGCCGACCGGGTCTCGGCCGCGCTGGAGGGCGAGTCTTGGTGCAGTGCCGCGAACTGGTCGGAGGTTGTCCAGAAAACTCTCGCCTCAGGGCGAGACCTGCAGCAGGTTCGGACGCTGCTGTCCGGTTATCGCCTCCGGATTGAACCTGTCGTGACGTCCGACGCGGAATGGGCGGCCCGTCGCTGGCGTCCCGGGGAGGGCCTGTCGCTGGCGGATCGCCTCTGCATGGCGCTCGCCGAACGGCTCGACGCCGAGATCCTCACTGCCGACCGGGCATGGGGCACAGCGGGCCGCGTCCGTCAGATCCGGTGATCCGTCCAGCTCTCGGCCGGCGTGGCGCGTCTCCGGGGTGGGTCACTCTCGACACGGGCGAGCAACTGGAACTGGCCGAACCCTCTGCCCGCTTGAGTGCGAAGATCATCGACTTGTTGATCCTCGTTGCGGTCATCGTCGGCGGGGTGATCGTGGTCCTCGTGGCGCTCGTCGCTGAGGGGTTCGGCGTCGGGATCGGACTCGTCGAGGGTGTTTTCCTCGCCGCGCTGCTGATCGTCCTGGCGAGCCTTCTGTACGACCCGCTGTTCATCGCGATCCGGGGCCAGACCGTCGGCAAGAAGGCGACGGGAATCAGGGTGGTTCGAGCCGACAACGGTGAACTCCCCACCTTGGGCAGGTCATTCGCTCGGTGGGCTCTTCCAGGAGTGCTGCTGGCGATCCCCGGCGCCGGGTACGTCCTCGCCACCCTCTGCTTCTCCTCATTGCTGCGGGACGCCTCGCGACGGGGCTGGCACGACAAGGTGGCCGGGACGGTCGTCGTCAAGACCTGAGGGCTGCCCGGCCGGCGCTTCTCCCGAGGGTGCTGCCGGACCGGCGCTAGCCCTCGTCGCCGGTCGTTCGAGCCCCGCCGAGGGCGGCGATCTCCTCGGCGACGAGCCGCACGATGAGGTCGTTGAGGGAGAGTTCCTCGTAGTCGCGCTCGCTGATGCTGGAGCCGTCCCCGGTTGCCCGCCCGCCGGCGCCGTCGGTGAGGAACACGTAGCGGGCGCCTGTGAACTGCGCCAGCTGGCGGAACACGAACTCGGCCTGGTCGTCCGTGCCCGAGGACGACACCGGGAAGATCTTGATCCCGCGGGCGGCTGCGTCCAGCATCGATGCGGTGTACGGCGTCGGCACCGGCCGGTTGATCTGGGGCGGTGCGTCGGCGATCAGGAAGATCAACTGGAGCGCCTGCCCGGCCGCTCGCCAGGTCGGTCGTCCGAGCGCCTCGGCGAGCGCCTCGTCCAGAGCCTCCGGGTAGTCGCCGCCACCGTCGGCGACCACCACGCCCAGCGCTCGGGTGAAGCGGTCCACATCGGACGTGAAGTTGAAGTTGGCGGTGACGAACGTGTCGCCTACGTCGCGGTACAGCGTCATGCCGATCCGGAGGTCCACTCCGGCCGGCAGGTTGGCGATGCGCTGTGCGACCTCACGGATCGTCGCCTTGAGCTGGTCGATCTCGTCTGCCATGGAGCCGGTCGCGTCGAGCAGGAACAGGACGTCCAGGGTGACCTCGTCGCCCGCCGCCGGCAGGTCGGTCTCCAAGCTCAGCGATCCGCCGCGTGACACCTCGCCGCTGGTCCCCCCGGCGGTGATGGTGAACGGACCGTCGCCGGCGCCGTAGGCCTCGGGATGGAAACGGACGGTGCCGTCGGCGGTGGTGCGCAGGGTGGCTTCGACCTCACCGGCGGTCACCTGCACCTCGGTGCCCGCCGCCGGCAGACCGTCCCGACCGGTCACCGTGACCACGATGCGACCGGCGGGGTCGAGATCCCGGACCGGGATTCCCAGGGACAGGATCTCCTGCCGGTAGACCAGGTAGTCCTCGAAGCGCTCGTTGTCGTCGATGGCGCCACCCGTGAGGGACTCCTGGAACGAGCCGGGAGCGGCCTCGATCGCTTCAGCGCCCGCCTCATCGGCCATCGGACCGGCGAAATCGTCGCCTTCTGCCACCTCCTCGTCGGCCATCTCGTCCGCCACGACCATGGCGGGAGGAGGTGGAGCGGGCTCGGGGGCCGGAGCCGTTGCGGGCGCCGCCGCGGCCTCTTCGGCCGGGGCCGCGGCCGCGGCCGCGGCCGATGGATCGTCGTCGTAGGGGGCAACCCAGACGGGTTCTCCGTCGAGCCACACACCCTCGTCGAGCGCAGGCGGCGTGGTCGGCGGTCCGGGGTCGGTCCCCGGCGGTGGCGCAGGGGGTGTGGCGTCGCCGTCGGGGGGTGTGGCGTCGCCGTCGGGGGGCGTGCCGTCGTCGGGGGGGGGGCCGTCGTCGTCGGGGGGCGTCCCGGGGAGGGTGCCGGATGGCTCGGGGCCGGTGGCCCGGGGGGGGCACGGGGCCCGGTCCCGACCTGCCGGGGGGGCGGGGGGGGCGGGGGCGGGGGCGGTTGTGGGGGAGGTCGGGGCGG
>JAPONU010000371.1 GCA_026713745.1 bacterium | reverse complement strand
CTCCGCGAGGCGCTCGGCGTCGAGGTGCAGCTGCACGAGATTTGAGCCCTCCGCCCGGAATGGCAAGCCGGCGGCGCGCCCATCCGGGGCCGATCCTGGCTTCGATCCTCTAGCGTCTCCGCGGTGCAGCAACACTTCGGTCCTGAGTTGTTCGAATTCCTGCTCGACCTGCGGGCCAACAACCACCGGGAGTGGTTTCAGGAGAACAAGGGGCGTTACGAGCGGCATGTGAAGGAGCCGCTGCTGGCGTTCATCGAGGACTTCGAGCCGTACCTGCACTCCATCAGCGAGCACTTCGTGGCTGACACCCGGGCCAACGGCGGCTCCATGTTCCGGATCTACCGGGACGTGCGGTTCTCCAAGGACAAGACGCCCTACAAGACCCAGGCGGCCGTGCAGTTCCGTCACGAGGCGGCGAAGTCCGTCCACGCGCCGGGTTTCTACCTCCACCTGGCGCCCGACGAGGTGGGTCTCTGGCGGCCGGACTCAGCGGCGCTGGGGCGGATCCGAGAGCGCATCGTCGACGACGCGGCCGGCTGGGAGGCAGTCGTGGGGGACGCGGGGTTTGTCGAAGAGTTCGACCTGACCGGTGACTCGCTGAAGCGGCCACCTAAGAGGTACGACCCCGAGCACCCGCTTGTCGAGGACCTCAAGCGCAAGGACCACGTGGCCACGTGCCCCTTCGACGAGGACGAGGCCACGGCATCCGGGTTCATGGACTCCTTCGCCGACGCCTGCCGCACGTCGTCGCCTTACATGGAGTTCCTCACGAGAGCCGTCGGCCTGCCGTACTAGCGGCGAGTGAGGGTGGCCGACGCCAGGGTCTGCCGAGGGTCCGGGGAAGTTGGCGCTGCGTCGGGTAAGCTCTTTGCACAGGCCGGAGTCTCCGGTCGTTGGGTGCACAGTTCGCTTTCATCACTGATTCTGTGTGAGCTACCCAACCGCGGTGCCGCCACATCAAGAGTTCAGGCACTCGCGGAAACCTGATCGCCCGCGTGCTGCGGGCAAGGAGCATCATGTCCACCACTTTCGCCCAGTTGGGCGTACCCGAATCCATCTGCCGCGCCCTCGAGCGCGACGGGATTCACGAACCATTCGAGATCCAGACGGCCACCATGGCCGACGCTTTCGCCGGCCGCGACATCTGCGGTCGGGCACCCACCGGGTCGGGCAAGACGCTCGCCTTCGGTATCCCCCTCGTCGTCAATGCGACCGACGCCAGGTCCAAGCGGCCAACCGCACTCGTCCTGTCACCCACCCGCGAACTCGCCGAACAGATTGCAACCGAACTGCGCACCTTCGCCGGCGACGTCCGGGTCGGCGTCGTCTACGGCGGGGTCGGTTACGGCCCCCAGCTGAAGCGCTTGCGCGACGGCGTCGAAATCCTCGTCGCCTGCCCCGGTCGGCTCGAAGACCTCATCGAGCAGGGCGCCGTGAGCCTGGGTGACGTGGACCAGGCGGTCATCGACGAGGCGGACCGCATGTCCGACATGGGATTCTTCCCCGCCGTGCGCCGTCTCTTGGACCAGACCTCGAGGGACCGCCAGACCTTCCTGTTCTCCGCGACTCTCGACGGTGACGTGAAGCGGCTCACCCGCGACTACCAGTACGAACCGGTCACGCACGCCGTCGATGCCGAGACGCCCGACATCACTGTCGCCGCCCACCGGTTCTGGCAGGTGAACAAGTCCGAGCGGGTCGCTGCTTGCGTGGACGTGATCCACGCGGCGGGGCAGACGATCGTGTTCTGCCGGACCCGGCACGGATCGGACCGTTTGACCCACCAGCTCACCCAGCGCGGCATCCGCGCCGCGGCGATTCACGGTGGCCATGCCCAGAACCGGCGGACGCGCTCGCTGCAGCAGTTCATCGACGGCAACGTGCAGGCACTCGTCGCCACCGACGTGGCCGCGCGGGGAATCCACGTGGACGATGTGGCGTCGGTCATTCACTACGACCCGCCGGAGGACCACAAGACCTACCTCCACCGCTCGGGCCGCACGGCCCGCGCCGGCCGCGGCGGCCTCGTCGTGTCGCTTCTCCAGCCGGATCAGATGATGGATGCGAGGCGGATGCAGCGCCGGCTCGGCCTGGACGAGGCCATCACGTTGCCGGATGCGGGCGGCTTGCCGACCGAGTCCGGCCCGGCTTCTGAACGTTTCGCCGACGTGCCGGTCCAAGCCGGCCGCGACTCGAACGGACACGCGGGTCGGAATGGTCAATCGGCTGACAACGGCCGGGAGCAGAGTGGTCAGCGGGCTCGCAACGGCCAAGGCGCACGCGGCAATCAGCCGGCCCGGAACGGTCAAGGCGGACGCGGTGGTCAACCGGCTCGCAACGGTCGAGGGTCGAGCGGAGCGCCGAAGGGCGGCGGTCGCGGGCGCAACCGGGGCAACCGGGGACGAGCCCGGTCGAGCGGCGCCAACCGCTAACCGGCCGGCAACCCGGCCGCTGTCTCAACCGGACGTGGTGGCGTCGACCCGGTCGCCACGGTTGTACTCCCGCTCGCCCCACATCCGGCAGGAGTCCTCTCCGCGCACCTTTAGCGCCGCGGTGCTCTAGAAGGTCGAGCCGGCTACCTCGAGTCGGCGCATACCCACGTGGCGACCTCGTTGCGCAGGCGGCTCTTCGTAAGTTGGCGGGGTGGCCTTGTGGGGGTTCTGCGGCCACTGCCCTCGTCTATTCGCGGTGTCCGGGCGGCGCTGCCGGTGGCGCGCCGGCGGTCTCGGAATGGCCGCCTACCGCGTCCCCCGGCATCCCCGCCCTCGCGAATTGGTGTGGATTATCTGAGGATTTCGTTGGTTGCGCGTATTATGCCTTGACCGATAGTACTGGTGTTGGTAGTATTACAGGTATGGAATTCGTGAACGGTTCGAGGCATTTGAGTTTCGAGCCACAGCGGCGCGAGCCGGTGAGTCTGGAGCGGTTCTGGGATGAGGTAGCGTGGCAGCGTCGCCAACTCGACGAGGGTGACACGCTGGTGCCTCGCCCTGAGAGTCGCTGTTTCACGGTGCGCTACCGGGCCGGGGGCCTGCCCGCGGAGCGGTACGCGGAGGTCACCGCGACGGGCACGCAGACGATGTTCTTGTCTCAGCATCAGTGGGGTGAGGGAACCGGCAAGGTGGACTGTGGGGACTGCGGCGCGTTGGTGCGGGTTTCCCGCAAGGATCCCGCCAAGCTCGCCAATGGGGAACTGAAGGACCGCGTCGTGGACCTGGCCGAGGCGCGGGCGCGCCTGGAGGGGGAGTATCTGGCGGCGTTGGGCGAGTTGGCGTCGCGTTCGGGCACTCAGGGCGCGGCGCATCGGCTGCGGGAGATGAACCGCATGACCTCCGCGGCGGCCCGCAGTGACGCCCGCCTGGCGCTGGAGTTGAAGGAGAACGACCTCGGCGACACGATCGAGGCGATGCGGGCCGGGGAGATCAACCTGGCGCACGCGCGGGTGATCGCCCGCGAGGCGCCGAAGAAGCACCGCCGCAGCGAGGACGAGTTCTTGGAGCTGTGCCGCGCTTATCCCGCCGATGTCGTCGCGAAGCATCCCTTCGCCTACCAATCCGAGGAGATGTGGGCGGACCTCGCCGCTGAACAGGCCGCGAAGAGCCGCGAACCCGCCGATGAGGAGTACGCCCTGCAGCGCGCCGAACGCAAGACCACCCTCAACGTCGGCGCAGACGGCATGTGGCACCTACGAGGACGGTTCGACTTCCTCACCGGCCGGCGCATCAACCAAGCGCTGGCCGCCGCAATCCGCGGCCGCAAACAGCACGAAGGCTCCGCGGATCACACGCACGGCCAGCACACCGCAGACGCGCTCGCCGAATTGGTCTGCGGCGACGCGAAACCCGACACGCGGTTGCTGATCCTCGCCGACTACGACCACACCGCCGACAGCCTCAACAACCCCCGCCTCGACGACGGCACCCCGCTCTCTGCGGAACTGTTGGCCCAAGAGGCCCTCGACGCCGAGGTCTACTGCGGCGTCTTCAACGCCGACTGGACCAACCTCGCCATAGGCCGCACCCGCAACGCCAACGACGCCCAACGCCTCATCCTCGCCGCCCGCGACGGCGGCTGCGTCCACTGCAGCGCCCACACCGAGAACACCCACGCCCACCACCGCACCCCCCACGCCGCCGGCGGCTCTACCACCATCGAGAACCTCGAACTCCTCTGCGGGCCCTGCCACACCCACCACCACCAAACCGAAGACCACCACCCGACCGGCGACCACGACCACCCCAACCGCAACAGACAGCCACCGGCCCCGCCCCCCGACACGCCCACCACCCGAGGCCCCTGAACCCCCGGCGCGGGCAGCCGGGCCGCTCCGGCCCGCAACTCCCGGTCAGAACGACGTCGTGTCTCCGGCATGCTCCCCCTTCGTGTTAGAGCATGCCTCCACGACGTCGGGGAACCCAAGAAGGCCCGACTCAAGCATCGTCGAGTTTGCGCCGCAGCACCGCCGGGGCTCGGCGGCGGTAGCTGTCCTCGAGCCACTCGGCCAAGTCGTCGAGGTTCACCTCCGCGAGACGGACGAGCATGGCGCCGTGGCCCTCGTAGTGCGGCGTGGAGAACAGCACGTCGGGGTGGTTCTCCAGTAGGGCCTCCTTGGCCTCCGGTTCGCAGAACACGACCAGCACCTCGGTGTCAGCGACGCCGTCGCGGTCGTGCTCCCGCTCGCTCCACATCCGGCAGAAGCCCTTGCCACGCACCTTCAGCGCGGCGGTGCCGTAGAAAGTGCCGTCGGTCGCCTCGGGGAACCGCCTGCCGAAGCGGCGAACGTCCTCGAACGTGGCCATGCCGGAGGCCTCCGTCTAGTAAGGGGTCTCGCCGGCGTCGACGTTGATGGCCTGGCCGCGGATGATGATGGCATCGGCTGACAGGAGAAAGGCGACGACTCGGCCGACCTCGATTGGCGCGATCTTGCGGCCGATCTGGGGAAGGGCCATGCCGGCCAGGATGTCCTCGGGGTCGCCGCCCTGGTGATCGGCGAGCCAATCGGCCACCCGGGCCAGCATCGGCGTGTCCACGGCGCCGGGGCAGACGGCGTTCACGTTGATGCCCAGCGGCGCCCACTCGGTTGCCAGGCTTCGGGTGAGGTTGATGACCGCGGCCTTGGAGGCGTTGTAGCCGGCCATGTTGGGGAAGCCGACCTTGCCGCAGTTGGACGCCACGTTCACGATGGCCGCCTGATCCGAGGTGGTGAGGTGCTCCAGTGCGGCCTGGCACACACGGAACGCTCCGGTCACATTGATGTCGAGTTCGCGCGCCCATGCCTCGCCAGTGGCGTGGCGAGCCTCGTTCATCTCGATCACGCCGGCGTTGTTGACCACCCCGTCGAGGCGGCCGAATTGCGCGACCGTCGCCGCGATGGCCTCGGCCACACCGGCGTCCGAACGTACGTCGCAGCGGACCGCCGGCGTGCGCTTGCCGCTGGGATCGATCGCCCGAGCCGCTGCCTCGGTTGAGTCCAGGTCCAGGTCGCCCAGCGCCACCGAGCCCCCCGCCTCGACGAGCGCCTCGGCAATTCCCGCGCCGATGCCGCCGGCGGCGCCGGTCACCAGATACACGCGGTCGCTCAGATTCACCGGATCACCACGTGGTGTTCGTGAGGACGCCGCCGTCCACGAGCAGGTCGACGCCGGTGATCCAGCGCGACAGGTCCGAGCACAGGAACACGCAGGCGTCGCCCACGTCCTCGGGCGTGCCCAGGCGCGGCAGCGGCGCCGCTGCCAGGTAACGGTGGACGCCCTCCGGCCAGTCGTCGACCAGACCGGGACGGTCGATGAGCCCCGGCGAGATGCTGTTGACCCTGATCCCGTCGGGGCCGTACATCAGGGCCGCCGCCCGGGCGTGCATCACCAGCGCCGCCTTCGAGGTGGCGTAATGGCCGTGCATGACCGTCGGGTGCCGGGCCTCGATGGAGGCGATGTGGACGATCGAGCCCCCGCCGGGATCGCTGTTGGCACGCATCGCCGCCGCAGCCAGTTGTGTCAGCCGGTGCGTCGCCGTCACGTTGATGTCCATCATGTCGGTGAACTGATCGTCGCTGAGCGTGTCGAACCGGGCGATCGGCTGAGCCCCGGCATTGTTCACGAGCCCGTCGAGGCGCCCGTGCAATCCCAGCGTCTCCTCGACCACGCTGGATGGGCCGTCGGGTGTCGTCAGATCGGCGCGCACGGTGGCGACCGGTGTGCCATCGGGATAGCGAAGGTGATCGGTGGGGGAGTTGCGGGTGTGCGCCACCACCGTGGCTCCGGTCGCCGCGAACCGGCGAACGATCCCGCTGCCGATACCGCTGCCGACGATCCCGCCGGCACTCCCGCTGCCGCTGCCGCGCCCGGCGCCGGTGACCAGGATCACCCGGCCCGTCAGGTCGAGCATCGCGTTGGGGGACTCGGTGTCTGTCACGATGGGTGTCTACCGTGGCACACGGAAAAACCATCGGCACAGCGAGGTGGGCATGCAGGATCTGGGTGAGCGGTCCCTCGACTGGGCCGACGGCTGTCTCCGGATCGTGGATCAGACCCGGCTGCCCGACGCCTACGAGGTTCTGGAGATCGACCGGGTGCCGGATCTCGTCGACGCCATCCGGCGCTTGGCGGTGCGGGGCGCCCCTGCGCTCGGCGTGGCGGGCGGTTTCGGGGTGGTGCTGGCGGCGCGACAACACGGCACCGGCACCGAGCAGTTCCGGGAGGCGGTGGCGTCGATCCGCACGGCTCGTCCCACCGCAGTGAACCTCGCCCGGATGGTCGATCGGGTGGCGGCGCGTGCCACCGAGGGCCCGGACGCTCTGCTCGAGGAGGCTCTCGCCGTGCGGGACGAGGAGGTGGCCGCGTCGCTGTCCATGGGGAGCCGCGGCGCCGCGCTCGTCGAGCAACTCGTGGCGGAGAATGCGTCCCGCCCGGCCGCGACGGCCGGGGGACCTGGTCCCGACGACCCACCTGGTGAGGCACTCGTCGCGGAGGCGCACGGGATCACGGCATTGACGATCTGTAACACGGGCGGGCTGGCGGCAGTCGAGCGCGGCACGGCACTCGGCGTGATCCGCACGGTCCACGAACAGGGCCGCCTGGCGCTGGCGATCGCCGTCGAGACCCGCCCGCTGCTGCAGGGCTCCCGGCTGACCGCCTGGGAACTCGAGGGCATCGGCGCTCCCTACCGGCTCGTGGTCGACTCCGCCGGCCCGGCGCTGCTGTCCCGGGGAATGGCCGACGTGGTCCTCGCGGGCGCGGACCGCGTCGCCGCCAACGGTGACGTCGCCAACAAGATCGGCACGTTCTCGCTGGCCCTGGCGGCGCGCTACGCAGAGGTGCCGTTCGTGGTGGTGGCGCCCGAGTCGACCGTCGACATGGACACACCCTCGGGCGACGCCATCAGCATTGAGGATCGGGGAGCCGACGAGGTCGTCAACGTGCGCGATCCCCCGATCGCCCCCGCCGGAGCGGAGGCCCTCAACCCGGCATTCGACGTCACTCCAGCCGAACTCATCACCGCGATCGTTACCGACCGGCGCGTGGTCCGCCTCGACCGGGGCGAGACGTTGCGGGGCGTGTCGCTGAATGCCGGGGAGACTGCCGAGTAGTCGACACCGGCCGCCGCCGGATCCGCCGGACGGTGGATTCCGGCCTTCGCCGGAATGACACTTGGTCCGCGGAAGCACTCAGCAGGCTCCTCGTTGTACGGAGTTGTGGGGTTGGCGGTCGTCGGCCAGTTGGGCGGGCAGGGCCGGGTCGGTGCGTGTTGGAGTTTCCGCGTTCTCGGTGACCTCCTCGATCTCGGGGTGCCATGAAGGCGCCGGGTCGGCGTCGCGGATGACCCGACCGGCCGCTGCCGCGGCGGGTCGTGCTGTGTGGTGACGGTCAGGCCAGCCCGCCGGGCGCGGACGGGCCCAGAGCGAACCTGCGGCGGTTCCGGTCTCACGCTTCGCAAACCTGCACCCATCAACACCGCGGGCACGCCGATTCGGACACGCTCGAGGAGGCAGGACGGGCTCCCGCCCCGGCAGGCGACGGTGCCGCAGACCACACGTCAGCGCCCCGTCGGTGCGATCGTTCAGGCCCCATCGGGGTCCTCCGCCTGCCTGAGGTGGTTCCGGCCCCAGCAGGTGATGGTGTTGTTGGTGCGCAGCCCGCACGTATGGATCTTGTCGGCGCTGACGGCGGTGAAGGCTCCTGAATCGCCCTGGGGTTGGGGTGTGGTGAGGGTGAGTGGGGAGCTTTGGCGCCAGGCGCCGAGGGGGGTGGTGGGGTCGAAGAGGCGGAGGCGGGGGAGTTGGGGGGCGGCGTAGGTGGTGTCGGGTTGTTGTTGGCGGAGGCCGAATTCGATGCGTTCGGTGCCGTCGGCGCGGGTGATGCGGCGGGCGACGATGCGTACGGTGTCGTTGTCGGGTTCCTGCGCGGCGACGACTGACGGCGCGGCGGCGCCGCTGAGGATCGCCGCCAGCGCCGCGGCGGCCGCGAGGACGCGGCGGCGGGAACCGGCGCGGCGCGGCGAGCAACCAGCCCCGACACTGCCACGCCAGAGCTACTCAACAAGGTAAAGGGCTTTCACAGCGAAGTCCCGGGGGTCGAAACGTCCGGGCGGTCACACTATCGAAGGGACCGGTGCAGTCAAATGATCGAAGTAGCCGCCATCGATAGATCATCCGGCTCAGGCGAACGATCCGCCGGGGCACTCCAAAAGGTTCCCCGAAGCGGCCGCCGCGCCGCATCCAGACGCGTGGCCCGCTCATCCCGGGACTCTCAATCCGGCATTCGGCGGGCGGTGCCTGGCCGGAGGCGGCGATTCGGTCCGTCGTTGCGGTGGGGGCTGTAGTTCATCCGCCGCGCTGTTCGGGCGCCTCGGGGACGTACCGCCCGCAGAGTTCGCGGAGGGCTACGCTGCGCGACGAGGGGGCCGTGCTGATCGCGGGATTCTTCCGAGTCTCCGCGGGGCCGTGGCGTTTCAGGCGTACCAGACTCCGACCGGTGGCCACGCGAACGGGCCCCAGCAGGTGATGGTGGCGTCGACGCGGACCGCGCAGGTGTGTTCGTCGCCGGCGCTGACGGCGGTGAACCGTCCCTCGGGTGCGGTCGGGTGATAGTCCTCGAGGTCGCCCCAGCAGGTGACGGTGCCCGTGGTGCGTAGCCCACAGGAGTGGGTCTCGCCCGCGGTGACGGCGGTGAACCGACCGCTCGGCGTGTCCGACTGGCCCACGTAGACGACGCTCCTGGTGTAGTCGTCGTAGGCAAAGTCGTTGTTGCCCCAGCAGGCGATGGTGCCGTCGGTGCGCAGGCCGCAGGTGTGGACCCAGCTGGCGCTGACGGCGGTGAATCGCCCTGCCGGGCTACTCGCTCGACCGTAGGCGTTGTCGCCCCAGCAGGTGATGGTGCCGTTCGTGCGGATCCCGCACGAGTGCCATTTGCCGGCGCTCACTGCTGTGAACTGCCCGCTCGGCGCCCTCGCTTGGCCGACAGCGTTGTCGCCCCAGCAGGTGACGGTGCGGTTGGTGCGCAACGCGCAGGTGTGCCGGTAGCCGGCGCTGACTTCGAGAAAACTGCCCGGGGGTGCCGCGGTCCGATCGTCGTCGTTGCCCCAGCAGGCGATGGTGCCGTCGACGCGCAGGCCGCAGGTGTGTTCATCGGCGGCGCTGACGGCGGCGAACGACTCTGCGGTCGGGTTGCCCTGCCCGTCGTCGTTGTTGCCCCAGCAGGCGATGGTGGCGTCGGTGCGCAGGCCGCAGGTGTGCTCGTCGCCGGCGCTGACGGCGCTGAACCGTGCCCCCGGCGCTCGGGTCCGGTCGTGGTCGTTGTTGCCCCAGCAGGCGATGGTGCCGCCGACGCGCAGGCCGCAGGAATGGTTGGCGGCGGCGCTGACGGCGGTGAAGTGCCCGCCCGGTGCGCGGGTCCGGTTGTGGTCGTTGTTGCCCCAGCAGGTGATGGTGGCGTCGACGCGCAGGCCGCAGGAATGGTTGGCGGCGGCGCTGACGGCGGTGAAGTGCCCGCCCGGCGCCCTCGCTTGGCCGACAGCGTTGTTGCCCCAGCAGGTGATGGTGGCGTCGGTGCGCAGGCCGCAGGTGTGCTCGTCGCCGGCGCTGACGGCGCTGAACCGTGCCCCCGGCGCTCGGGTCTGGCCGTGGTCGTTGTTGCCCCAGCAGGTGATGGTGGCGCCGACGCGCAGGCCGCAGGAATGGTTGGCGGCGGCGGTCACGGCGGTGAATCGATCCGCGGGTCTCGTGAGGTCGAGCGGTGAACCGACCAGCCACCGCCCGACTACAGCGGTCGGAGAGGTGAAGCGTTTCGCGGGGAGGAGGCGCTCGCTCCATCGAAAGTCGGGTCCTCGTTGCTGGAGAGCGGACTCGATGCGCCCGTCGGCGAGGCGTCGCGCCGCGATGCGCACATCCACTTCGGTCACGGCGTCCAGACGTACCGTCAGCGGCGCGGTGACGTGCCACCGACCGACATCCGCCTCGGCCGGCAAATGGCGCTCCCCGGGCAGGCGCCGCTCACCCCACTCTCCCCCCGCCGGGCGTTGCTGGAACGCGAACTCGGCGCGCCCGTCGGCGAGACGTCGCGCCGCGACGCGCACCTCCCCGTCAGCCGGCTCGGCATCCTGGACCTCCTGGCCGGCGGCGCCCGAGGAGAACACCGCGCCAGGGACGAGAGCGAGAAGGATCGCCGCGCCGACCCCGGCGAGGCGCTTGCCTGCCCCCCGTCCCGCCCACCGGGCGCCGACGAACCCAGAGCGAACCCGCGGCGATTCCGGCCTGACGCGTCGCAAAGCCGCACCGGTCAACACCGGCTGAACGCCGATCCGGACACGCCCGCACAGGCGGGACACGCACCCGCCACGGCAGGTGACCGCGCCGCAGACCACACGTCAGCGCCCCGTCGGTGCGATCGTTCAGGCCCCATCGGGAGTCTCCGCCTGCCCGTAGTTGTTCGAGCCCCAGCAGGTGATGGTGCCGTTGGTGCGCAGCCCACACGAATGGTTGGCGCCGGCGCTGACGGCGGTGAAGGGTCCGGTGCCGGTGCTCGCGGCGCCGGTGGGTGTGGTGAGGGTGAGTGGGGAGCTTTGTCGCCAGGCGCCGAGGGGGGTGGTGGGGTCGAAGAGGCGGAGGCGGGGGAGTTGGGGGGCGGCGTGGGTGGTGTCGGGTTGTTGTTGGCGGAGGCCGAATTCGATGCGTTCGGTGCCGTCGGCGCGGGTGATGCGGCGGGCGACGATGCGTACGGTGTCGTTGTCGGGTTCCTGCGCGGCGACGACTGACGGCGCGGCGGCCGCGAGGACGCGGCGGCGGGAACCGGCGCGGCGCGGCGGGCGGGCTACGTCAGGGCGTACTTGCGGGGGGGGGGCTTCACAGCGAACTCCCGGGGATTGGAAACGTCCGGGCGGTCACACTATCGAAGGAGCCGGTGCAGTCAAATTGTCGAAGTAGCCGCCATCGATAGATCAACCGGCCCAGGCGAACGATCCGCCGGGGCACTCCAAACGGTTCCCCGAGGCGGCCACGGCCGCCCCTCCCGGACAGCCAACGGGCGGGCTGGGACTCGAAGTCCTCCTCAGCCGCCGGCGAGCGGCGTGATGAAGTGCACCTCGGCATCGGGAGGCACCGGCTCGTAGATGGCGTCGGGGATGATGTCGCCGTCGATGGCGACCGCAGTGGCCGACGTCTCGTCGAGGTGGGCCCGGATGCCCGGAAACATGTTCTCCAGCTTGCCCAAGAGCTCCCGGACGGTCTCCGCCTCCACCTCCACCTGCGCCACACCGCCGGTGAGGCGGCGCTGGGCCGAGCTGAAGTGGACTTGGGCCATCAGCCCCCGTCGCCGTTGCCGGAGGTGATCGCCGCCAGCACCCGCGGCGGCGACATCGGCAGGTCGCGGATGCGCGCCCCGGTGGCGCCGTGGATGGCGTTGGCGAGCGCGGGCAGCGGTGGGACGATGCCGACCTCTCCGACGCCGCGCACGCCGTAGGGATGGTTCGGGTTCGGAACCTCCACGATGATCGTCTCGATCATGGGAAGGTCCGACGCCACCGGAATGCGGTAGTCCAGGAACCCGGGATTCTCCATGATGCCGTCGGTGTCGTGGATGTATTCCTCGTTGAGGGCCCAGCCGATTCCCTGGACCACGCCACCCTGCATCTGGCCCTCGACATAGTCGGGGTGGATGGCCGTGCCGGCGTCCTGGGCCGTCGTGTAGCGCTCGATGGTCACCCGGCCGGTCTCGTCGTCGACCGACACGTCGACCACCTGCACCGAGAACGCCGGACCGGCGCCCCGGGCGTTCAGCGAGGCGGTCGCTCCGAGCGGGCCACCTGTGCGTCCGGCCTCGCCGGTGATGGCGGCCAAAGCCAGCGGCTCGTGCTCGCCGCCGCTGTGCGTGGCCTGGCCATCGGTCCACTCCACCTCGTCGACGTCGCACTCCCACATCCGGGCGGCGCGTCCCCGCAGCTGACCCTTCAGGTCGCGGCAGGCCTCCACGACGGCCATACCCGTGGCGAACGTGGCGCGGCTGCCCTCGGTCACGTCTGTGAAGCCGACAACCTCGGTGTCGCCGACCACGGGCTGGATGGAGTGCACGTCGATGCCCAGTTCCTCGGCGGCCATCAGCGCCATGGATGCCCGGCTGCCGCCGATGTCGGGGCTGCCGGTCACGACCGTTGCGGTTCCGTTCTCGTTGAGGTTGACGGTGGCACTCGACGCCTCGCCGATGTTGAACCAGAACCCGCTGGCCACGCCGCGGCCGTGACCGGCGACCGGCTCACTGCGGTAGTGCTCGCTGTCCCGGATGGCCTCCAGGCATTCCCGCAACCCGATGAGGGGCCACTTCGGGCCGTAGGGGGCCGTGTCACCCTCAGCGGGGCAGTTCAGGAGGCGCAGATCGATGGGGTCCATGCCCAGGCGCTGGGCGATCTCGTCGACCAGCGTGTCGGTGGCGAAGGCGGCCATCGGCGCCGATGGGGCCCGGTAGGCGGCGTTCACGGGCTTGTTGACGACCACCTCGAGGCCTTCGAGCTGGAAGTTGTCCACGTTGTAGGGGGACACCACGCACATGCAGCCGAGCATCGCCCAGACCCCCGGGAAGGCCCCGCTCTCGTAGGTCAGCCGGGCCACCGCCGCGGTGATCTTGCCGTCGCTGGTGGCACCGAGCTTGACGCGTATCCGCGATCCCGGAGTCGGCCCGGTCGCCCGGAAGACCTCCTCGCGGCTCATCACCATCTTGACCGGGCGCCCCGCCCGTGCCGAGAGCTCCACGGCCAGCGGCTCCAGGTAGATGGTGGTCTTGCCGCCGAAGCCGCCACCGATCTCGGCGGGTATCACCTTGATGCGCGAGGTGTCCCAGCCCAGCATGGCGGCAGTCTGCGAGCGCACCCGGAAGTGCCCCTGGGACGAGCACCAGATGACCGTCTTTCCGTCCTGGCCGGTGTCGGCCACGCAGGCGTGCGGCTCGATGTAGCCCTGGTGGATGGGCTTGGTGGTGAACTCGCCCTCGACGACGATGTCGGCCTCCGCGAAGGCCTTCTCTACGTCGCCGCGCTCGTAGCACGTGCGGTTCGAGATGTTGGAGGGCTCGCTGGGGGCCGGGTCGACACCGGTCGTGATCATGCCGTCGTGCAGCAGCGGCGCATCCGGTTCCATCGCCTCGACCACGTCGAGCACGTGGGGGAGCACCTCGTAGGTGACCTCGATGGCCTCGGCCGCGTCCTTGGCCTGGCGGCGGGTGCCGGCCGCCACGGCGGCAACGGCGTGGCCCTCGTACAGCACCTTGTCGCGGGCCATCAGGTTGCGCGTCATGTTCCGCTCGGGGTCCTCCGCCGGCAGGTCCGGAAAGTCGCCACCCGTGATGATCGCCCGTACCCCGGGCATGGCCGCTGCTGCCGAGGTGTCGATCGACACGATCCGGGCGTGGGCGTGCGGCGACCGCAGGATGTGTCCGTACAGCATCCCGGGCAGCACGAGGTCGGCCGCGTAGCGCGCTTTGCCGACGACCTTGTCGAGGCCGTCGTGGCGGACCGGGCG
>JAPONU010000370.1 GCA_026713745.1 bacterium | reverse complement strand
GCCGAGTTCGAGACGCGCGCCGTGGCGGGCGACCTCGCCGCCGAGACGCGCACCATCCTCGCCACGATCCAGGACCACCTCAACACCATCGACCTGCTCACCGGCGAGCCCGTCTGACCGCCGCCACACCCCGGCCCGTCAGCTTCGGCGACTCGCCGGGTTCGCTCGACGGGAAGGCCGGCCCTGCACAGATCCACTGCGGGCGCACATGGGCACATGGTTTGCAGCCGGTCCAGGACAAGACCTGCGACGATCAGCGGCTGTCCTCGACGATGACCCTGTCTGAGCCGGAGCGGCCGAATACTTCCGGGGCGTAGATCTCCTCGGCTCTGGCGGGGGGCACGACGAAGGTGCCAAGCGTGGTGGCCCGGGCGACGTAGCTGTACTCGTGGGTTCCCGCCCAGAGATACGTCGCGAAGGCCTCGGCGCGGTCATCACGCAGGTTCTGGTGGCGGTACCAGGTCCACCACCACCAACTGGAGTCGTTGCGGACGTCGACGTCGCCGGTCACCGCCAGCGCCGGGTTGAGAGGCTCGAAGCCCGCAGCCAGCGGATCGATCAGCACCATGTTGGTGCGCCGGCTGTCGTTGACCATGCTCACGTTGACCCGCACCTCGGCGCCGGCCAGCACGTGCCAGACACCGTCGTCGTCGAGCCACACGTCGCCGGGGTCGCCGACCGCCTCATAGCTGCGCTGCACCACGAAGCCACGATCCAGAGGCTCCAGATCCAAGTCGTCGGGCGCGTAGCGAAGGCCGAGCCGGTAGTAGAGGCGGCCGTCGCCGTCCTTCTGCACGACAAGGTCGGAGTCTCCTGCATCGAGCAGTTCGGCCATCGGTATCAGGGTGGAACCCCGATCGGTACTGCGCCCGGAGTACTCATGCTCCGCCGCGTAGAGGTCACCGAGCCACACCCGGGCCACGAAGTCGGGATCGGCCGCTTCGAAGGTGTCGAAATAGCGCTCGAGGGCCAACAGAATGAACGTGTTCTCCTGGATGTTGCTCCAGCGTCCCCGGACCCGGTGGCCCAGCAGGCCCGCCACGACCTTGGGAATCAGATCCGATGAGGGCGCCATCGTGATGAGGGCATCGAGGACGATGCCGTCAGTGCGGCGGTTCGAATGCAACAGCAGGTAGGCATCCTCGCCATAGTCCGTGACGAATGTGGCTGCGCCGGCGGTCTCGGTGGCCCGGTTGTTCACGAGCCGCTCGATCTCGGCTTCGATGCCGTCATCGTCGACCACCGGCCAGACCCAAGCCAGGGCCTCCAACGGGAGAGCGTCGCCCCGGCGGGCCCACAGGGCGCGAGCATCGCCGGCCGCGTCCTGCCCGTCCAGCGAGCGCACATGCAGCGCGTAGGCCGTCAGCATGTCCTTGCTGCGCTGGCTGTACCAGGACGGGATCCGGCGTTCGATGCCCTGCAGGTACCAGTGCCCTTGTTGCATGACTCTGGAGCGAACGTCGAAGCCGTTGTTCTTGGCGATGACGAGCGCGTGCATCGCCTGGATCGACGGGTACGGGCGCGAATCCTGGTCGCGCCACCACCACCCGAAGCCCCCGTCATAGTTCTGGAGAGATGACAACTCAGCGATGTCGTGGCGGACGATGGCGTCGAGTGCGGAAGGGCTGGGGAGACCTTCGGCCTCGAAGGCCGCCAGCACATCGCGGAGCGCGGAGATGGCCATGATGCGGCCGGCATAGCCGTCACAACTCACGTACACGTAGCCGATGATGTACAACACGGCATCGGTCAGAGCCTGCAGCGCGGTCGATGAGGTGTTGACCTCGAGCCCGCCGAACTGCGGGATCACGTCTTCGGGGGTGGTTATCGGCTGGATGACCGCGCCCTCGTCCACCACTCCGTAGGTGGCGAACGCCTCGCTGGTAGCCGGCGTGTACACAGGCAGAGACACAACCTGGGCGTCGGCATGCGCACACGACAACTTCGACAACGCAACAGGAGGCGCGTCAGCGCCAGCGGATACGATCTGGGCGTCGGCAAGGGAACATGCCACCACCGCAGCTCGGAAGCGGGCCACACCCGGTGCATTCGTTCTAGCCGGGAACCGCACCTCGACCCGATCGTTGGCCGGGACCACGACCCGCCTCCCGGCCGACCCGACAATCTCGAGGTTGGAGGTCTGCACGACCACATCCACCTCCATTGCGGAGTCGGTCTGGTTCTGGACCACGATCGGCAACTCGAAGCGGTCGCCGTAGTTCAGGAATCGAGGTGCCGACGGCCGGACCTGGAGCGGCAGCCGCGCGGTGATGGCCGACTCGGAGGTGCCGAAGCGATGGGCGTCGTCGACTGCGACGGCCATGACCCGGTAGCGGGTGAGATTGTCGGGCAGGCTGAACTGGATCGTGACCCGGCCACTGGCGTCGGTCACCGCGTCCGGTTCGAACAGCGCCAAGGGGTCGAGGTTCTCCCGGACCGTGACCTGGGATCCGGCCGAGCCGGAGTCAGCAGCCGCAGCCTCCGCCGAATCGCCCATGTCATCCGCCGCCATTCCCTCAAAGTCATATCTCTCCCTGTCCTCCTGGATGTCGCCCTGCAGCCAGTTCGGATTCTCGAGGAGGATCGTGCGCCTGCTTCGGGACGCGTCCACGCGGGCGGTCCGGGGACGGTAGAAGACATCGATGGGGTCGATCAGTCGG
>JAPONU010000369.1 GCA_026713745.1 bacterium | reverse complement strand
GTTCGAACTCGACGACGGATCGGTGATCATGCTGGCGGTGCAGGCGAACCCGGAATGGGTCGCGCTGGCCACCGAGGTCATCGGCAGGCCGGAGCTTGCGACCGACCCCCGCTTCGCCACCAACGCCTCCCGAGTCGTCAATGTGGATGAACTGGAGGAGGCGATCTCGGCCTCATTCGCAGCGGAGCCGGCGACGCAGGTGCTGTCCAAGCTGCGAGCGGCGCGCATCGCCTTCGGCAGGGTGAATGGGCCGCTGGAGGTGGCGGACCATGAACAGCTGCTAGCGCGCGACCGCTTCGGCACCGTCGAACTCCCGGCGGGAACCGCGACGATGCTGCGACCACCGTTCAATATCAGCGCGGCCGGCGAGCCTCGCTGGCGCGTACCCGCACTCGACGAGCACGAACCCGCCCTCGTGACCGAACTGATCGAGCGCGCCCGGCGCCGGGCGCCCCCAACGGCGTGACGATGCTGGAGATCGAGTCGCTGACCACCCGCTACGGGTCGATCGCCGCGCTGCGGGACGCCACGCTGCGCATCGAGGCGGGCGAGATCGTGGGCGTCATCGGCCCCAACGGCGCCGGCAAGACCACGCTGCTGAACTCGATCGCCGGGTTGCTGAGCCCCGCCGGTGGGAGGGTGCGGCTGGACGGCTCCGACGTGACCGGCGCGGCGCCCGACAAAATGCTGCGTGCGGGCGTGGCCCTCGTGCCCGAGCACCGCCGCCTCTTCGCCGACCTCACCGTGCGCGAGAACCTCCTCGTGGCGGGAGTCACAGCCACCGCCCGCCAGCGCGCCGAGCGCCTGGAGGAGATGGCTGAACTGTTCCCGGTGTTGGGCGACCGGCGCGACACGCCCGCCGGCTATCTCTCCGGCGGGGAGGCTCAGCAACTCGCCATCGCCCGCGCCCTCATGAGTGCCCCCCGGATACTGCTCATGGACGAACCCTCCCTCGGACTCGCCCCCACGCTCGTGGACCTCGTGTTCAGCCTCATCGGCCGGTTGGCCGCCGGCGGGCGCACCCTGCTGGTGGTCGAGCAGAACGCCCACCGCATGCTGGACGCCTGCGACCGGGCCTACATCATGCGCACCGGCGAGATCGCCACCGAAGGCTCGGGGCAGGATCTGCTCCAGCGCACCGACCTCTTCGACACCTACCTCGGACCCTCCGATCCGGACCGCCCCGGAACATCCGGCTGAACTGGCACCGCGACCCGCAACCTCGCATGGCCATCGTGGGTCATCGCCCGCAGCGCAGCGGCCGCAACGGTGCGTTCAGCTGGTGGCCGCCTCCGCTCCGGAGGTCTCGACCACCGGCTCGTCGTGATCCGCCAGCGGGGGCGGCGCCAGGATGCCCGAAGCCCCAAGACCGCCCTCGATCCGCGCGGTCCGCTCCCCGTGCTGTCTCAGCACGGCGTACACCCTTTCGAACCGCTCGTCGATCTTGTCGAACCGCTCGTCCACCTTCTCGAACCGCTCGTCCACCTTGTCGAACCGGGTGTCCATCGCCGTGCGCAAGTCCTTGACGGCCGATCCCACCCAGAACACCAGGGCACTCAGAACCACCCCGACCACCCCGATCAGGGATGCGATGATCGTTTCCATTGCTCCTCATCCTACTTCTGCCGTGTGAACCGGTCGTGCGGAACCGGATGCCTCAGGCCCGGCCACGGCGCCGGATCCGGACCTGCATCCAAACGCGTCCACGGTTCGGGCAACCCGAACGGCGAACGCGACGCCAAGAACACGGTTCGCATCGGCGACACGGCCCCGACCGGGGCCAAGAAGGCGAACGCCGCACGCTCCACAGCATCACGACGCGCCACAGCCCAACCTACAGCCTCCTCGCCACCCTCGCTCCCGGCTCAAATCCGAAGAGCCCACGATGGCTGATGTCTCCTTGGCATCCGACCGATGGAACTGACCCACGCAGCGGATCCCGAGTTGGTCGCGAGTGGGCATCTGCTGCGACGTATCAGACGCTCTCGCCACCGGTGCAGCGCCGCAACTCTCGGCGACGCCGCCGTGGTTCTCGTCGCATCGTCGCGGATGGCCAAGTGATCAGCTACCCGCCCGCCGGGCCGCTCAAAGGTACGGGAGGTACGTGTTGAGTTCCCAGTCGGTGACGTGGGCGGTCAACTGCTCCCACTCGGTGCGCTTGACCGCCACGAACCTAGCTACCGCTTCGGCTCCAACGACCTCTCGTCGCCCTCCAACTCGTCAAGGGCCTCCGTCAGGCTTCCCGGAACGTGCACCTCGCAACTCACGTTCTCGAGACCGTCGAGGGTCGCTGGCGGTGGGCACTCCAGCTCACCGAGCACCCCGAGCCGGCTGGCCGTCAGGGACGGGTCGCTGAAGTGGCCGGTGTCGTAGACGAACGACCCCGGCGCCGGGTACGGGACCCAGCCGCCACGCTCGCCTGGCTGCATGACGTAGACCTCGAACTCGAAACCCAGGCGCACCGACCTGTTCGACACCTACCTCGGACCCTCCGGTCCGGACCGCCCCGGAACATCCTGCTGACCGGGCATCACGAACGGCGACCACGCGTCGATACCGTGGGCCGCGGCTCGCGGTCAGGGTGTCCAGAGGTCGAGTAGTTCTGTGGCGGCGAACCAGTGGCGGGCTCGGCCCGGGCGTTCTGCGGGGACCGCGGGGAGTGGAGTGAGAATGCCGCGGGCGGCGAGGGTTGTGAGCGCGGTCCGGCCACTGCGTTCACTGACGTCCAGCAGTGCGGACACGTCGCGGGCGCTGAGGACCGGCTGCGCCGGCAGGTGCTCCAGCAAGGCCCTCGCCGTGTGGTCGCCTCGTAGCCCGGCGGCCACTTCGCTCCAGCGCGCCAGCACGTCGGATGCCTGCTCCACGAGGCGTTCGGTGGTGGTGGCGGCCCGCGTGGCGGTCCCGGCGAACCAACGCACCCACTCCTCGACGTTCCCCTGCTCGAAGAGGTGCAGCCCGGACAGGTAGCCGCCGGGGTCGCGGGCGATCGCCATGCTGATCGGCGCGGTCGCGCGGACCGTGACGCCGCCGCGCCGCAACACCCGGCTCACCAGGACCCGCCCCAGCCGCCCGTTGCCGTCGCCGTAGGAGTGGATGGCCACGAACTGCGCGTGCACCAGCGCGGCCCGTGACACCGCGTCGAGTTCGCCACCCTCGTCGGCATACGCCACGAGATCATCGACGAGGTGCGGGATCTCCGGCGGCGGTGGCGGGACGTAGGCTGCGTCGACGGGAGAGGTGCCGCCGACCCATCCCAGCGCCGGGCGGTAGACGCCGATCATGTGGGCGGGGAGTCGGCCGTGGCGCATCAGGCGCTCGTGCCAACGGTGAAGCATCCCGACGCTCAGCTGCTCGGTCGCACACCGGAGAGCGTCGTCGATGACCGCCAGATTGTCGGCCACCCACCCGGCTGTGCCGCCCGCGCCCGTCCGTTCGGCGACCAGCACTGATTGGATCGGTTCGCGCAGCCCTTCAATGCCCGACGAAGCCACCCCCTCGTGACGCAGCAGCAGGCGCGCCAGCGGCTCCCAGGTCGCGGGCAGCCGGGCGTCCGCCACGCGCAGCGCCGCGACCGCACGCTCGGCCGCACGTGCTGCGGCAGTCGACAGGCTGAGGTCCCGCTGCGCCAGAGGTGCCGGCACCCAGGCACGAACCGGCCGCCCACGCCACTCGACCGTGACACCACGGCCCGCAGAACTCTCCGAATCAACGACCATAACGGAAGATAAGTCTATACCCTTCCGAAACATCGGCGATTGCGCCACCAGTCAACCCCGAAGATGGCCAATCCATCGAACCGGGCCCCAAACGGGGGATTGCGGATTGGGCTGCCGGCAGGACTCGCTGAGTACGCACTCCACCGCACGACCGCCAGCCACGATCGAGCGTGTCGACCCGGCGAAGGGCGGGTTGGCGAGGATCAGGCTGTAGGCCTCGGCATCGCCGGCGTGGTCCTCGGCCAAGGAGTCGCGATGGCTGACGGTCGGGTTCTGCACGCCGTGCAACTGCATGTTCATCGACCCGATGCGGAGCATCGTGTTGTCGAAGTCGTAGCCGGAGAACATTCCGCTGTGGAAGTGCCGTGCCTTGGCCGGGTCGGTGAGTGCGCTCGGATGGCGGCTGCGGATGTGCTCGGCCGCCGCCACCAAGAACCCGCACGTCCCGCTCGCCGGGTCACAGATCACATCGTCGGGCTGCGGGGCGACCAACTCGACCATCAACCGGATGATGTGCCGCGGCGTCCGGAACTGGCCGTTCTGCCCCGCGGTGGCGATCTTGGAGAGCATGTACTCGTAGACATCGCCCTTGGTGTCCCGATCGGCCATCGGGATCGCGTCGAGACCATCCACCGCCTTCTGCAGCAACCCCGGGGTGGGGATCCTGAGACGGGCATCGCGCATGTGCTTGGCGTGCGTGCTCTCCTCCGCCCGCCGGTGCAGGAACGGGAAGACGTAGTTCCCGACCACCTCGAACATGTCGGCCGCGGGCAGGTGCTTGAACCTCGACCAGCGCAGATCGCCGTACGGTCGGCCGCGGGCGAGCCCCTCGGGCAAGAACTCCTCACCCTCGGGAAAGATCACCTCGTCGATCGGCTGGCCAGTGCGGTTTGCCTTGTTCTCCGCGAGCGTCTGACGCTCGTCGAGAGCCTTGATGAACAGCAGGTACGTGAGCTGCTCCATCACCTCCAGCGGGTTGGAGATGCCGCCCGACCAGAAGTCATTCCAGACAGCGTCGATCTTGGACTTGAGTTCGCCAGTGATCATCACTCCCCATTTCAGCCGAAACGGCATACTCGCGCATTGTTCTCGGCGGGGACACGTCGGTCCTGTAACCGTCGCCGAAGGACCCGACCGCCGCCGTGGCGCCCGCGGCCTGTTCCGTGGCGGCCGAAATGCCGCTTGCCCGCGTATGGCCACGGCGTCTGCTCCGAGGCCGCTCTGCTCGACGGATGACCGGTCTCAAGGCCCCTGCGGGCGCGAAGACGTCCGCAGCAGCAGGGGCAACGCGGGCACGGACGCCCCAGGATCCATGCCCGAGGTCCGTTCCGGGTCCCTGCACTGCCGGTAGGGTCAGAGTGGTCGGCGACAGGAGGGACGGTTCGGCGATGCGCGCACGAGTGAGCCGACACACTCCGTCTTCGACTTGGCGAGCCCCGGAGCGTGTCGATCGCGCGCTGCCGCTGCGGTGATGGCCACGACTGAACCGGTGATGCCGAGGAAGTACGGGGTCACTCCCCGGCGGACCGCGCCGCTGCGGCTCAGCGCGCACGTCAACGCCCCGTCGCTCGAAGAGTGGTCCGAGTGGGTACGGGGGTCGGAGCGACCGGTTGCGATCGACCTCTTCTGCGGGGCTGGCGGGCTCAGCCAGGGACTGGAGTCGGCGGGGTTTCGGGTGGCGCTGGCTGTCGATCAGGATGGGTGGGCGTTGGAGACCCACGCCCACAACTTTGCCGGTCTCGCGCTTCATCGCGACCTTGCCGAGGAGAGTTCCCGGGAGGAGATTGCGCGTCTCTTTGAGGGCGTCGAGGTCGGCTTGATTGCGGGTGGACCGCCGTGCCAGCCGTATTCGCGGGCCGGACGCTCGAAGATCCGGAGTCTCGTGGCCCGCGGCGTCCGTGATCGCGATGACGTCAGACGCGAGTTGTGGCGGGCTTTCGTGGATCTGGTGGAGCGAGTCCGACCGCGGGCCATTCTCATGGAGAACGTCCCGGACATGGCGCTGGGAGACGACACGGTCGTACTGCGCATGATGCTGGACGGCTTGGAGCGCGCCGGCTACGAGGTCGATGCGAGGATCTTGGACACGTGGCTCTACGGCGTCCCGCAGCATCGGCAGCGCTTGATCCTCGCAGGGGTGCGAGCAGGTGCCGGCTTCGCGTGGCCCGAGGCGACGGAGCGCGTCACGGTCTGGGAAGCGATCGGCGATCTGCCTGTCCTTGAGACCGCACCGGACACGCAGATCGGGTCGGAGGTCGTCGTCCACGGCACACCGGAAATGAGTGACTTCGCCCAGACGGCGCGGAAGGGTTGCGTCGGCGCGGATGCGGGGGTCGTGTACGACCATCACACTCGTGCAGTGCGAGCGGATGACTACGAGGCGTTCACGATGATGACGGCGGACACCCTCTACTCGGACCTGCCCGATTCGGTGAAGCGCTACCGGGACGACATCTTCGACGACAAGTACAACCGGCTCAGTTGGTCGGGCTTTGCGCGCTCGATCACCGCACACATCGCCAAGGACGGGTACTGGTACATCCATCCGGAACAGCACCGGACGCTGACGGTGCGGGAGGCGGCGCGACTGCAGACGTTTCCCGACACGTTCCGCTTCGCCGGTTCCCGGTCACATCAGTTTGACCAGATCGGGAACGCGGTTCCGCCCGTACTCGGGGAGTTGATGGGATCAGCAATTCTCGACGGCCTGCGGAACGAGTCAACGCATCAACCGAGCCGAACTGCCGGCCGGGCGACCTTCAGGGATCGACTCGGTCACTGGGCTGCCAAGGATGAAGAGGCCGCACCGTGGGCATATCCGGGCGATCCGTGGCCAGTGGCGGTCGGCTTGGTGGCGGCGGCCCGTGGCGGCGCGGACGTGCGGACGCCGAGCGACGTGCTGGGGGTGGCCCCGACACTGCGCGACGCCACGCCAACTGCGTTCGACGCCATCGTCGGACTGACCGCCCGCGAACCCCGACGGCGTGCGATCGGGCGGCTGGCGGCGGCGGTCTCCCACGTGCGGGAGCATTCCGACGGTTGGGATTCCGACAGCTGGTATCGCCTGGCGGGCCTCGGGCCGACGGGGCGCAAGTGGTTCACCCTCCTGTCCGGCCGGTCATCGGGCCTCGTCGCGTCGGTCGCTGCGCTGCGGGTGACCGCAAGGGTCACTGGGACCGACGTGGACGTTCGCTGTCAGAGTTCTGCCGGTCGGATCGAGTTGGCAAAGCTGGTTGGTGGCGGGGATGACGCTGCGTTGTTGAACGTCGCGTCGCATCGACTCGGACAATCCGTCTGCACGCCCGCCGACCCGGCCTGCGGCGTCTGCCCGATCCGGGCGGTTTGTCAGCGGGCTTCGTCCTGAGATCGGGTCCGTCCGGTCCGGTCCCGCCACGCCTCTACGACCCTGTCCGCAACCTGTCCGGGGACTTCGTGTTCCCACGCTCGGAGCACAAGCCAGCCGCTCTCGGCCAGTAGGCGGTCAGTGCGAGCGTCCCGCTCCCGATTGGCGGCGATCTTGGCCTTCCACCAGTCAGCGTTCGCCTTGGGCGCAACGGCGTGCTCGGGGCAACCGTGCCAGAAACAGCCGTCCACCTGCACGGCGAGCCGGGCACGTGTGAAGACGATGTCGGGCCGACCGGGCAGGTCCTCCACGTTTACCCGGAAGCGCAACCCTCGGCGGTGGAGTTCGCGGCGCAGCGCGAGTTCGGGCCCGGTGCCCGTGGTTCGCTGCCGGGCCATGAAGGTGGACACCTGTAGGCTGGACGCCGGTGGCCGACCGCGGTGCCGACTCCGGGAGGACACGGGAACACAGTATGCCCTTGGAGCGATTGCGATGAAGGTCGATCCCGCCGGCGTGCTCCGTGTCGGGCAGGTGAGCGATGTGCTGTATCGCGCGCGGGCTGCCGCCTTGCCACGTCCCGGGCAGGCTGCCGTCCTGCATGTCGAGCAGGCCGATGCCGTGCCGCGTGTCAAGCGGCGTGCCGCCGGCGCGCGGCGTCCGGGGTAGCGGTGCTGGGCACCCGTATCCGGCCGACCGGCCCAACCCGGCGGAGGATCGCCTGCCGGCTCCAAGGGTTCGATCGCCGCTATCCGGATTCGACGTCGTTTCTCCGAGCGGTATCGAGGCCAGGTAGTTCCGGTGGCGGGTAGTTCCTCTCCCGAGGGTCTCCGGTTGCGGGCACGCTCCCGCCTCATGGCCATCATCGGCCACGAACTGATCAGCAGCGATGTCGTGGCTATCACCGAATTGGTGAAGAACTCCTTTGACGCCGACGCACGCATGGTGCTCATCAGGCTGACAGGAGGACCGGAAGCCAACGGATACATCGGTGCCGCCACCGGCACGATCGAGGTTCTCGACGACGGTCACGGGATGAGTGAGGCGACCATCCGCGAGACGTGGCTCGAGCCTGCCACCGGGTTTCGTCGCAAGCATCTGACCACCCCTGACGGGCGCAGGGTTCTCGGCGAGAAGGGCGTCGGCCGCTTCGCCGCGGCCAAGGTCGGCGACCGATTGGACCTGACGTCGAAGACCGTGGATGCCGACGAGGTGCACTTGACCGTCGACTGGTCGGAGTTCGAGGACGACGCCAAGTACCTCGACGAGATCGAGTTGCAGTTTGACGTCCGTCAGCACGGGATGTTCGGACGCGGTGGCTCGATCTCCGCAACCTGGGAGGAGGTGGCAGCGCTCCATCTCGGTCGTGACCGCCCACCCACCGGCGAGCGCGGAACGCTCCTGTCCATCAGCGGACTGCGCAGCGCGTGGACGCCGGAATCGGTGCGCAAGCTCGAGCTTTCACTTCAGCGCCTCATAAGTCCGTTCGACGAAGTACGGGAGATCGCCGACGACTTCCAGATTGTTCTCGTCGTGCCCGAAAGTCTCGGCCTCCAGAGCGGGCTCATCCGGCGCCCGGACATCCTGCGGAAGCCTCACTACAGGCTCAACGCCGAGGTCAACGACTTGGGTAGAGCGACAGTGATGATCGAACTTCGCAATGGCGACGAGTATGTCACTGAGCGAACGCTGGAGAGTGCCCGCAACGACGACACGCCGAAGTGTGGTCCCTTCGAGTTGCGTCTCAACGTCTGGGACCGGGATATCGCCTCCCTTCGCGAGCTGGCGGAGGAGGTCGGAAGCACGAAGCTGGCAAGAGAGATTCTTGACTCAGTGTCGGGCGTGAGCATCTACCGGGACGGTTTCCGCGTCCTGCCGTTCGGCGAGCCCGACGACGACTGGCTCCGGCTCGACCATCGACGCGTCCAAGAACCGACGCAGCGTCTCTCTAACAACCAGATCGTCGGCTATCTGCTCATCGGCCGGGACGGCAATCCTGGACTCACCGACCAGACCAATCGTGAGGGCCTCATCGAAGGTCCCGCCTTGGACGATCTGCGGTACGCGGTCCTGCAGCTCCTGAAGATGCTCGAAGTGGAGCGGTACAGGCACCGTCCACGGGAACCGCGCAAACCAAAGTCCGGGCTGCTCGACCGCATTGATCTGGGCGAACTGAGAAAAGCCATCGCAGCTGAGGTGCCGGCCGATTCACCCGCTCTCACGAAGCTCGACGAGATACAGGAGCACGTCGACGATCGGATGGAGATGGTCGGCGAGGTTCTGTCCCGCTACCACCGGTTGGCAACACTCGGACAACTTGTCGACGGAGTGGTGCACGAACTCGCCCAACCGCTCGCGGCGATTCGTACCGCTGCCGTGTTGGGGAGCGAGTCCGTCGACGACTCCCCTGCGGCAACTGCGACAGACGTGCGTCGGCACGCGTTGTTGGAGACACTCGGCGGCTACTTCACAATGATCACCAGTCAGGCAGGCGTCGCCAACGACGTGCTACGACGAATCGCCCCCTTCGGTGGCCGCCGCCGCGGTAGACCCGAGAAGTATGTGATCGAGTCTGCGATTCGCGACGCCGTCGCCCTCATGCGACAGGAGGTTGACTCGCTCGGCGCGGAGATCCGGATTCCCCAATCGTCGCACGAAGTCGCCTTGGACGGAACCGAGTTCCAAGAGGTCATGGTCAATCTCCTGAGCAACAGCCTCCATTGGTTGCGACAAGTGAGCAAGAACTCGCGAATCATCTCGATAGACGTGCAGAGGAACACCGACAGCAGCGTGTCCGTGATCTTCGAGGATTCCGGCCCCGGCGTTCCCGAGCGCGACCGCGACTACATCTTCGACCCCTACTTCACCACGAAGCCCAACGGTGTGGGCCTTGGACTGTCCATCGCCGGAGAGATCGTTAAGGACTACTACGGGGGAGACTTGGAACTACTCTCCCCCGGCCAACTCGGTGGGGCACGATTCCGCGCCACCTTCAGGAGGCGGGTGGGATGACCGAGCCGTGGCGAATCCTCATCGTGGATGATGAGGAGGACCTTGCCCCACTGATTGCTGCCTCGATTCGTGCAGCTGCCAGCAACGACTTCGGCAATGAGCCTGATGTCAAGATTGAATCAGTGTTTGACGCCGCCGTCGAGAGACTGGCGGCGGAGAAGTATGATCTGGTGATCCTCGATGTGCGCGATCAGCCGGGAGCAACCCACGGCCAAGAGGACCAACCATCGTACCCAGGGACCAGCGTCTTTGAACGCATTCGCCAACATCGATTTATTCCGATCATCTTCTATACCGCAGTTCCCGCTGAGGTTCAATCACACGATAATCCCCCTTTCGTCCAAGTCGTATCGAAGATCGCCGAGGATCACGTTGGCGAACTGCGAAGTGCTGTGAGGCAGGCATTTCAGTCCGACTTTCCCCGAATATATCGTCTACTCGAAGATCACTCAGCGTCGGTGATGCGTGACTTCATGATCGAGTTTGTGGAGAAGAACTGGGATGCCCTGTCCGAAAACAGAGCCGACATGATGCATCTGCTCGTGCGTCACCTCAGTACATCTCTCGGCGATGGCGGAGCAGACATGACCGCTGAGTTGGGGTACGGATCCGGGGACGAGTCGGACGACACCGTCCATCCCACCCGATACTATGCAGCTCTTCCATCAATTGACTACGCGACCGGTGACATCCTCCACTGCTCCCAATCGGGATCCACAAGCAGCGATGAAACAGAGACAGAATCCTGGTACGTAGTCGTCACACCGTCGTGCGACTTTGTATCTCGCAAAGGCAAGCGACATTCCGAGTACGTCGTGCTCCTCGAGTGTCGACTGCTCAGTTCGTTCCCGGAGTACGAGAACTTGGTGGCCGACAGACCTGTAGATTCTGATCAAACGACCAAGAGGCAGAGGTTGAGGAACCTGCTTGACTCGCGTCCCTACAAGCAGCAGGTCGACAGATTCCACTACCTGCCAGAAGCTTGGATGGTGCCAGATCTCATCGTCGACAATCAGCTGGTGGTCAGCATTCCGTACGACGATCTCGATGAACACTACGAGAAGGTGGCCTCGCTCGACAGCCCCTTCGCCGAAGAACTCGTCCATCGTTTCGCACGCTACATCGGGCGTTTGGGCACTCCTGATTTGGACCTAGACGCGATTGTGGCGCGGTGCGTAGGTCAGCAGCATCCGCCATAGGTTGCTCCGTTCTGACCATTCGGCGATGAGTGGACACTGAGTCCGCGACCGCCGGACTGAGGCACCGATATCAGGCGTCGAGAATGCCAATTCGAGGTCAATGACGCCCAAGTGGCCGACTATCCACCCGACGTCGTCAGAGATAGGGCAGGTACGAGTCGAGTTCCCAGTCGGTCACGTGGGCGGTGAACTGCTCCCACTCGGTGCGCTTGACAGCTGTGAACTGCGCCACCGCCTCGACGCCGAAGGCCTCGACGAAGGTGGCGTCGGCCTCCAACTCGTCGAGGGCCTCGGCCAGGCTCCCCGGCACATGTACCTCGCAGCTGACGTTCTCGAGACCGTCGAGGGTCTCCGGCGGCGGGCACTCCAGTTCGTTGACGACTCCGAGGCGGCTTGCCGTCAGGATCGCGGCGGTGGCGATGTGCGGGCTGGCCGCCGGGTCGGCGAGGCGGTTCTCCAGGCGTGTGGAAGAGCCGCGCTCGGGATTCACGCGCACCGTCGTGCAGCGGTGGTCGTGCCCCCAGTTCTGCCAGTAACCGCACAGCTGAGCCGGCGCCAAGCGCTTGTAGGAGTTGACCGTGGGGCAGCACAGCGCCGTCATGGGCCGCAGGTAGGCCAACTGACCGGCGATGCACCGCCTGGCGAGGGTCGACAGGCCGTCGGGAGACGCCTCGTCCACCAGGGCGAAGTTCCCCGCGCCGTCCACGAAGCTGAGGTTCACGTGCAAGCCGTTGCCGCCCCGGCCGGCGATCGGCTTGGGCAGGAAGGTGAGCAGATGACCCCGCTCCGCGGCAACCTCCCGCGCCATTGTCCTGAAGAGGAACGCCTCGTCGGCAGCCGCCATGGCATCGTCATAGACCAGCGTGAACTCGTACTGGCTCTCGTCGTACTCGGCGTTCACCGACTCGAGGCGGAACCCGCATGCCCTCGCCTGCGCCACGACCTCGCGACAGATACCCGACGGGTCGCTGAAGTACCCGGTGGCGTAGACGAATGACCCCGGCGCCGGGTGCGGGACCCAGCCGCCACCGTCGCCGGGCTGCATGAGGTAGGCCTCGAACTCGTAGCCCACCTTGGGGGTGTAGCCCAGG
>JAPONU010000368.1 GCA_026713745.1 bacterium | reverse complement strand
GGCGGGCTGGACCCGCAGCGGCAGCACCTGCAGCCGCGACTATCCCGCCGGGACCGTCACCCGCTACGGCACCCTGAGGTACCGGTGCAAGGCGGGCTGGAACCCCAGCGGCGCGACCTGCGAACGCACCATCACCGTCACCGTGGACCGCCGCGGCACCCTGACCTACAACTGTCCCAGCGACGACTGGACCCCCAACGGCGCGACCTGCGAACGCACCGTCACCGACGACGTGACCCGCCGCGGCACCCTGAAGTATCGCTGCCCCGAGGACTGGACGTCCCGGGGGATCAACTGTGAACGCGCCGTCCCCGGGACCCGCTACGACGAACCCACCACCATACACACCTGCGGCACCGGCACCCCGATCGGGGGGCGCTGCTACACCCACCAACCCACCACCAAATCCTGCGACACCGACACCAGCGACACCACCGCCACCAGATGGGAACTCGTCGACGACATCTGCCGGCGCACCCGCACCCACACGCCCCTGTGCCCCGACAACACCCCTGACCTGCGCGACGGCGAATGCCACCCCCCACCCACCACGACAACAACAATCGGCACAACCACGACCACGACGACCACCACCACGACCACGACGACCACAACCACGACGATCGTCCCGGCCCGCCCGCCGGGCGAGCCCCGGAACATCGAACTCGAACCCGGCGACCGGACCCTGACCGTCACCTGGCAGGAACCACGCACCGACGGCGGCTCATCCATCACCGGCTACCAACTCCAATACAGGACGTACCCATCGCCGGACTGGCTCCCCGCCCCGGCGGGCCTGACCCGCGAGGTCGAGCGCACCGCCGGAATCAGAACATGGACCCGCACAATCCGCGGCCTCACCAACGGCACCATCTACGACGTCCAAGTCGGCGCCACCAACAAGAACGGCACCACCTGGGGCAGCTACGCGACCGGCTACCCGCGCCCCGCCTGTGACTCCGGCTACACATACTCCCGAGTCCCCGCCCACAGCAAACAACCATGCATACCTAACTGCCCCAACGGACACGTATACTGGCCCACCTACCGCGACGACGCCAACAACGACAACGGCTGCCGCCCAACCACATGCCCCACCGGCACCAAACGCGCCGTCAACGCCTGGTGCCTACCCGAATGCGGCACAGGCGAAACATACAACACCACCCACAACGGCTGCCGCCCCACATCCTGCCCCGACGAACGCACAACTACCGGCTACTGTCAGCCGCCGACACCATCCGATACCGACCGGAGTGGAAGCACCTATAGTAGTCTCTACTGTACCGCATACTGGCCTGTGGAAAACGCCTATGGATATCTCAGTGCAGGCAAGCCCGATAAGGCGAGCTGTCCGCCCATATCCCTTTTTCAAGCGCGGCCAGCCAACGACTACACTCCAGAATGGGGTTACGAAGCTCATCTCCAAGCTAACCACGGAAAGGTAATCGTAAAGGCACTTGGTGACTGCAGCAACGCACCTGATAGGCCGTTCGGATACGATTTTCGGATACCGTGCAGAGCACATGACTATTGCTACGATCTCATCCGCGCAGGACTCGACCAGACGGTGAGAGTTAGTACATGTGACTATATTTTCCTAGTCCTATTGAGATCACACTGCAGTGGTTATTCTGCTGAGCTATTGCCAGGCACCTGTATTAGCTTGGCTCAGCTATATTATGAGGCTGTAGTTGCTCTTGGTGGTGCTGAAGCCGAGTTGCTGAAGGTACGGTTGAGGAACGTGAAGACCGGGAAGTGTCTCACGATCACAGACACGTCGGAGAGCGCCTTATCGCTCGCTGGTGAACAGGTCGCCCAACAAATCTGCAAGAAGTCTTCTACTCAAGAGTTCCAGCTGATACAGGCACCTGCCTCTCTGCTAGGAGAATTCCACATAAAGCCAACGATTTTCGCGGAGAACACCAACGACATGGCCAGCGATGACGTATGCGTTCACGACGACCGACAAGGCGAACACAGAGTACGCCAAGCGTACTGCCTGAGCAATGGCGACAACCAATACTCACGCGTCATAATCGAGCCAGCACCCACACCTGATGTCCAAGAATTCCTGCTACGACAAGGCAGCAAGTGCTGGCAACCCGCCTCTCAAGCAACCGACGAGGCGACCGCCCTCAATGGTGTCCTAATCTACAACAAGCCCTGTAACGCCAATAATCAGCGCCATAGATGGATTATCATACCCGCGTCATAGGAGGGGCGACGCACATGTCCAAACATCGTACGACTCAGAGTCTCGCACTGGTTTTCGCAATGTCGCTCGCCATCACAGCCTGCACCGGATCGCAAATCGGAATCTCGACACGCTCACTAGAGTTGTCGCAGTCAGATTCGCCACCTATCGCTGAGCCAGAATCGAACGAAGGCAACTCGCCTCCCCTTCCAACCACAACAATCGAACCGTACATTTCCGCAGACCCGAGTGAACTGCCTTGGCTCCAAGACCAAACACCTGACCCGACCCCGCTCCCTCCGCGCACCGCAGACGAGATCCGTGAGGACCTTAAGACATTGTCAGCTATAGAGTTTGATCCGTCTACCCCGCTCGGTGCACTGTGCTGGGCCCTCTGGGAAACACAGAAGGCCTATCTTTGGGATGGGCTTGGGGGTATCTTCCTGTCACTTGTGGATCAAGAGGAAGCCGAAAACGCAGCCCAAGTAGACGAATCGATAGCAGCCACCACTTCCCGAACCCCAAGTGGCGATGATGGAATCGTCGGTCCGACCGGAATCGTCGACGAACAAGTGCTCCACTTCACCGAGTACAGTCTCGTGGAGGCCTTGGAAGCGGCGTCCGAGCCTGGAATCAGGAACGTCGCGCTTGATCACGCCCTCCCCTTGAAGTATCGCCCACTCGCCGAAGAATTCTACGGAGCAATTGACAAGCGACTGCTAATGGACGATCCCATTGGGATAGAGTTGCACGAGTTGACAAGTTTCGAAGCGATGACGCCTGCCGAGACGGCAGGCTTCGCGTTCTGCGATGATGTCCTCAGTGAGCCCTCAGGGCCACAACCTCCAGACCCTGCATCAATCACGACAACACAACCGCCATCTACGACGGCGATCACCACAACAACATCAACATCGGTGGTCGGTTTGGTGCCTTTGGGGATGGGGGCGCCGGGTGTGTCTGCGTCGGTGGGCGGGTTTACGGTGGTGTGGGTTGTGGGGGGTGTGCCGGCGGGCGCGCCTGCGGTGTCGGCGTATCAGGTCGGCTACACCGCCGGTGACGGCGCCACCGGGACGTTGGGGGTCGCCGGCGGGTCGGTCACGTCGGCGACGGTCACCGGCCTCGACGCCGCGACGACCTACGAGGTGTGGGTCCGGGCGTTGAACGCCAACGGTTGGGGGCCGTGGTCGCCGCCGGTGAGCGTCACCACACCGCACGCCGCGCCCGACGGGTGAACCTCTTCGGCGGCCCGCGCGCCGCGCTGAGCCGGTGCCCCGTCGGCATCGCTGCGACCGCGGGCACGAACCGAGTCGCCGACCGCGCGCCGCGGTGAGCCGTGGCGCGACGCCCCCGCGGGGGGCACGGTCCCCGAGTGGTGGTGTCGTCGACCGCGCGCCGCTTGAGCCGGGGTCCGGTGTGGGCGCCGCGCTGGTGCCGCGGCGACGGCGGGTTGACGTCTCTGGAGTGGCTGCTGATCGTCGCCGCGGTGGCCGCGGTGGCAGCGCTGGGTGTGGTCGTGGTGCAACGCGCCGTCGGCGACGCCGCCGAGGCGACCAGCGCCGGCGGCGCGCGGGCGACCGCCGCGGCACTCGCCGCCGCCGAGGTCGAGAGCGACGCCCGCAGCGCCGACGGGCGCACCGCCACGTGGGCGCACTGGCAACGCCACTTCACCGCGCGGTGCGCGCGGGTCGCGATCCTCTACCGCGACACCGGGATCCTCGTCGACGCGGCGTTCGCCAAACCCACCGGCGAACACCACAGCGACCCCATCGACGCGCCGGCCCTCGCCGCGGCCACCGAGGACGCACCCACCCCCACGGCGCCCCAGGCGAGATGCAACACCGTCGCCGACACCGAGGCGAACATCCTCACCGCCCGCGCCGACGCCGCCGGGATCGCCGCGGTCGCCGCCACGTGGCAGTCCGGCGACACGTGGGCCGCCTGGGAAACCCGCCACCGCCGACAGTGCAACGCGCTGCTCGTCACCTACGAACACCTCAACATCAAAGTCCACGCCGCCTTCAACGGGCCCCCTGGCCAAGGAAGCATGCCCGTCACCAAAACCCTCCTCGACGACGCCGACGACACCGGACCCACCCCCACCAAACCCCAGATCAGATGCCGCATCATCGGATGAGCACCAACATACCCCTGGCCGAACGATCCGACGGCCCGTCCCGGCGACCGAGCCGCACGGCCCTTCCTCAAGGTGTGCGGTCCCGGCGCAGGCTCGTCAGCAACGCGCGTCGTCTTCGTGACGGCATCATCGCCGCGGCCATGCGGGGCGATCCACGCGGGCGCGGCCGTCGCGGAATTCCGCTCCGTGCCGGGCTGCTACCAGTGACGGATCTTCGGTGCCGCAGCTCCGAGGTGTCCGACGAGCGTGATGAAGTCGCCTGGGTCAGAGGTGAGGATTCTGTGTCCGACCCGTGTGGCCAGCACTGCGAGGTGCGCGTCCACGACATTCGCAGTGCCCGATCTGCGCAGCAGGTGACCCACTGCGATGTGGTCGTCCGCGGCGAATGGATGCACGGTCATCGACTTCGCGATGCGGGCCAGCCGCGCCTCCTGCGCGCCGTCGCGCCAGACCTGGGCCAGGACCGGGGCGGTTGTGCGCAGGACCTCGTCGGTCTCGCAGAGGCCGCCAGATTGCAGAAGCGTCAGCGATCGGATAATCCACCACGGCGTGGTGGATTATCGACCACATCGTGGCGGATTATCCGCCACTTGGACCGTCGTGACGATCTACGGAGCAGAGCTCTCCGACCTCCGACGGCGCAGCCCCGGCTTCGGAGTACTCGTCAGTGGCCTTCTGGTTGGACTCATAGGCGCCGGTAGCCTCGCGGCGATGGGCGACACGGTCGACGTGAATCACCAGGCGCGCGTCGATGACCTCGTAGAGGATCCGGTGGTCGCCGACGCGTACCCGGTACACGGACTCCTCCCCTGCCAGAGCGACACAGCCGGGTGGCCGCGGCTCATCGGCCAACAGATTGATCGCGGCGCGAACCCGCTGCTGCTCGGTGTGCGGCAACCGGGCGATCGACCTGACCGCCCGGCGGGCGATCTCGACGGTGTAGCGGCTCACTCGAGTCCAAGCGCAGCCTTGACCTCATCCCAGGGCACGTAGTCGTCGTCAAACCGCGCGGCCTCGAGTTCGCGGCGATCAGCGGCGTCGTCTGCACTGTCGACGAGCCGATCGAAAGCGTCGGAATCCAGGATCACGGCGACCCGGCGGCCGTGCCGTGTCACCGTGACCGGCTCGCCCGAACGACGGGTCTCCTCGATCACCTCGGCCAGCCGGTTTCGTGCCTCGCTTACCGCTACTTCATTCATGTACGACTCGTACACTCTGATGGGCAGCGTCGGGACGCAGCATCGTGACTCCAGCGGGGTCGAGGGTGATGCGGTAGTCCGTGCCTGGGGTGACATCGGCGGGGACGTAAGCCTCCAGCGGCGGTGCACCGGGGATGTCGAACGTGGCGACGGAGCGGTCGCCCGCTACTCGCAGGTCGCTCAGGTGGGCCGGGACACCTGAGGATCCGCCCGG
>JAPONU010000367.1 GCA_026713745.1 bacterium | reverse complement strand
TCCCGGACGAGCGCCAGGATGATCAACGCCGACACGACGATCGAGGCGAGGGCGGCGATGAACATGACCGTCCGCACCGCCGACTCGCGGTCGCGCCGGTCCCGGCTGCCCGACAGGGCTTCGAGGGTGACAGGACCGGTGGCCGTCAGAAGCCCCCTGCTGTGCACGCGGGCGCCGAACCGGGCGAGCACCCCACCCGCCACGACCACGAGGGAGCCGATCAGAGCCAGCCACCAGCCCAGGCCCATCTCGAAGAGGAGGTCGCGCTTGGCGAACTGGTTCTCGAAGCGGTACGAGGTGAAGTAGACGTAGAGCGCACCGACCGCGCCGATCACCGCCAGCGGCATCGCCACCATGCGCCGGCCCGCAAGCAGGGGATAGCCGATGACCCCGCAGATGACGACGACGGCGATGAGGATCCAACCGTTGCCGAACGACCCGGCTGTCTGCTGCGCCAGGTCGGTCCCGCCCAGCAACCAGGGCAGGTTCGGCTCGAAGGCGTTGGCCGTGATGCGGGAGCCCTGCAGCACGACCCACGGCAGGAAAGCCGAGACCACCAGCAGGCCCAGGCCGGAGAGGACAACCAGCGCCGACGGCGGCACCGCACGCAGGGATTCGAGTGCCAAACGCGCACTGCGACGACCACCGAGACGCAGCGCGAAATCGGTCACGGGCGGAACCTATCAAGCGGCAGTGCGCGCGACACCGACGAGACAGGCTCCAGCGCACAGTGTGACATCGCTGGGCCGGCGGCCTGAGCCGTCGCCGCCGGCCCAGCGAGACATTCGGGGAGCATTCACGACCGATCACGCTCTCCCGTGCCGTGGCGCTCGTTCGGCTCCGCAATCAACCCCCGATGATGCGGCCGGCCCAGCTGGCGGCCGTGGCGCTTCGGGCGTCGTCGGTCAAGGTGACGTAGCCGACATCGCTGACGGCCTGCACCAGGCCGCTCTGGCTCACGTAGAAGTCCACGTAGGAGGTGATCGCTTCGCTGGCCGCGGCCCGCTCGGCGTTCACGTAGATGTACAGCGAGCGGGACACCGGGTACTCGCCGCTGGCGATCGTCGCCGGCGTGGCGGCAACACAGCCGTCACCGCCGTCCACCTCGAGCAGCTTGACGTCGGCGTTGACGGCGTAGGCGAAGCCCACCCAGCCGAAGCTGCCCGTGGCGCCCTCGATGCCACCGATGATCACGTTGTCATCACCGGCCGACACGTAATCCGGGCGGGTCGTGGCCGCCTCGTCCTCGCCGATGGCGCCGGCGGTGGCACGGGCGTCGCCGATGTCCTCGAGCACGATCTCGATGAAGCTGTCATAGGTGCCCGACTCGCTGCCCGGCGCCGTGATGTCCAGGTCCATATCCGGCAGCGAGGTCGACGAACCCAACTCGGCCGCCAGGCCCGCCGCGTCGGACCAGTTGGTGTAGCCGACCGACTCGGGCCCCACCAGGGCGTAGAGATCCTCGAAGTTCAGACAGCTCACTGAGTCGTTGTCGTTGTTGGTCAACACCGCGATGCCGTCGATGGCGACCCGCAACTCGATCCAGTCGATACCCGCCTCGGCGCAGTCCTCGGCCTCGGCCTCCTTGATCTGCCGGGAGGCGTCGGAGATGTCGGTCTCGCCGGCGCAGAACAGCTTGAAACCGTCACCGGTCCCGGGACCGTCCACCGTCACATTCACGCCCGGCGCCACGTCCCCGAACAACTCCGCCACACGCACCGAGATCGGCTCCACCGTCGAGGAACCCGAAATCGTGACCGACCCCGACACCTCCGCCGCAGCGTCGCTGCCGACCGCGGCCCCATCACCGGCCGCGGCGGGAGCCGCCGGCTCCTCCTCCTCGAGACCGAACGCGCCGTCGTCGGCGGCCGCGGCGGGAGGGGCCGCGGCGGGAGAGTCCGCTCCGCTGCTTCCACCATCATCGCCAGCATCATCGCCATCGGTGCCGCAGGCCGCTGCCAGCAGCACCGCCGCGCACAGCACTGCGCCGCACCGCATCCAACCCTTGCTTGTCCAACCCTTGCTTGTCGCTGTCACGTCTTCCTCCTCGACTCGCCGAACGACGAGCGCAAGGTAACGACCCAACAAAGCCGGGGCCGAAAGGAATGTGAACGGAAGGTGAACCGAAATTGACGGGTACGGGCGCGGCGCGCCCGGGGGTCAGGCCTTCGGCTCGCCGGGCAGGCCGTGCAGGGTGTCGTGGGGTGAGACGGTGCCCGGTCGGGGCGGGGTCCAGGTGCCGTCGGGATGCAGGGTCCAGGCCCGTGCCTGCTCGGCGAGGCTCGTGTCCAGGATCTGCTGCAGCCGCGCCTGC
>JAPONU010000366.1 GCA_026713745.1 bacterium | reverse complement strand
GCCCGCAGCGGCGCAGCCCCGGCGCCAGAGGAGATCATGAGCACGTACCGCCCGCCACTGCAGGACATGCGATTCGTCCTCGAGCACATCTGCGACGTGCGCTCGCTCTCCAAGCTGGAAGCCTTCCAGTCCTTCGATCCCGACAGCCTCGGCGACCTCCTGTCCGAGGCGGGGCGCTTCTTCTCGGAGGTCTTCGCTCCCCTGAACCGCACCGGTGACACCACGCCCAGCGTGCACAACGCCGACGGCTCCGTCACCACTCCACCAGGGTTCCGCGAGGCCTACGACGCCTACGTGGAAGCCGGCTGGGGCGCAGCGGCGTTCGATCCCGAACTCGGCGGGGGTGGCCTGCCCTGGTCGGTCGGACTGGCCCTACAGGAGATGATGACGGCCTCCAACCTGGCCCTCTCGCTGTGCCCGCTGCTGACCCAGGGCGGCATCCACCTGCTCGCCCTGCACAGCAGCCCCGAACAGCACGCCGAGTACCTGCCGAGACTCATCTCGGGCGAGTGGACCGCCACGATGTTGCTCACCGAGCCCCACGCCGGTTCGGACCTGGGCGCCCTCTCGACGCGCGCGGAACGGGCCGCCGACGGCAGCTACCGGCTGTACGGCCAGAAGATCTTCATCACCTGGGGCGAGCACGACATGGCCGCCAACACGATCCATCTCGTGCTGGCCCGGACCCCAGACGCCCCCGCCGGCTCACGGGGCATCTCGTGCTTCATCGTCCCGAAGTACCTGCTTGATTCCTCGGGGAACCCCGGGGAGCGCAACGACATCACCTGCGTCTCCATCGAGCACAAGCTGGGTATCCACGCAAGCCCCACCTGCGTCATGTCGCTCGGCGAGGACGACGGAGCCGTCGGCTACCTCATCGGCGAGGAGAACATGGGCATGGTCTACATGTTCACCATGATGAACAACGCCAGGCTCGGCGTGGGGCTGGAAGGCGTGGGGGTGGCCGACCGGGCCTACCAGCAATCGCTCGACCACGCCTGCGAGCGGCTGCAGGGCCGGCGGCCCGACACCGTGCCGGGCGAGCGAGCCGCCATCATCGAGCACCCCGACGTGCAGCGCATGCTGCTGACCCAGAAGGCATACGTCGAAGCCATGCGCTGCCTTTGCTACTTCAATGCCACCGCCCTGGACCTCGCCCAGCACCACCCCGACGAGATCGAGCGGCTCGCCGCCCAGGAGCTGTGCGACCTTCTGACGCCGCTGTCGAAGTCCTGGTGCACCGACGTCGCCAACGAGACCACCTCCATGGCGCTGCAGGTTCACGGCGGGATGGGCTACGTGGAGGAGACGGGCGCCGCGCAGTACTGCCGGGACGTGCGCATCGCTGCCATCTACGAGGGCACAAACGGCATCCAGGGCATGGATCTCGTAGGCCGCAAGCTGCCGGTGCGCGGCGGGGCCGTGGTGCACGAGTTGCTGGATCGCGTCGATGCGACCACCGGGCGGCTCCACGACGACCTGGACGCGCTGCGGGAGCCGCTGGCCGCCGCCGTCTCCGCCGCCCGCTCCTGCACGGACTGGCTGCTGGCGCATCCCGGTGACGCAGCCCTGGCCGGCGCCACCCCGTACCTGCGCCTGCTGGCCAGCGTGGTGGGCGCCTGGCTGCTGGCGCGCTCGGCGGAGACGGCCCGAGCCGAGATCATCGCCGGGGCGACCGGGGCGGAGGCCGAGGCGCTGGAAGCCAAGCAGCTCACCGCCGAGTTCTTCTGCCGGCAGCTGTTGCCGCAGGCCACCGGCCTGGCGCCGGCGGTCACCGGCGGCGCTGAGTTGCTCGCTTCCCTCAGCGCCTCTCAACTGCGGTAGCGCTTCGGGCACTGCAGCGGCGGCGGTTCAGCCGCCGGAGGTGACCACGTCGATCCGGCCGACCGGCATTATGTGATCGAGGTCGCCCTCGGGCCCGACAGCAGCGCACACCATGCGGGTGAGCGGGGCGAGCTCCCCGATTTCCGGGAACGTGACGACCATGATCCGCACCCCGTTCTCGGCCACGATCATCCGGTAGCGGAAATCAGCTGTGGCGTTTGGTCCCTCCTCGGTCTCATGGCCGTCGTGGGCGAGGATGCCGGCCGCCAGCAACCGAGGTCGCGGGCCGCCGGCCCACTCCGGCGCGACAGGAGCGCCTGCACCCGAATTCACGGGATCGTCGGGGTCGTAACCGGGCGTCGTGCGCAGGGCCACACCCGCCTCGTCGGTGACGATCACCTCGAAGTCACTGTCGGTCGTGTTGGTCACGCGGAAGACCACGCTCTCGCCTGGCTCCACCCTGAAGTCCAATGGCTCGCAGCCGTCGGCGCCGGCGACCACCTCCTCGGGGCGCGGCGGCGGCAGTTCCTCGTCGCCGCCCAGGAACAGCACCATCGCCACCGCTATCCAGGCCAGACCGATGGCGACGGCTCCCCACAGCACGGCGCGCCACAGGCGGGTGCGGTCCAGCTTGCCGCGCCGGCGCCTGCGTTGCGCCCCGGCGCCGGGCCGCTCGGCGGGCCGACCCGCAACGGCTGCGGAACGGGAGGAGCCCGAGTGACCGACTCGCCGTTTCTCCGGACCCGCACTCATCCCTGCTGAGGGACCGCCTCGGGATGCTCCGGAGGCACGCCCACTGCCCCCGAGCAAGCCACACCGGGCTCGGGTGCCGTCGGACCGTCGAAGAGATACACATCCATGAACCGGTCGAATCGGGGATCGGTGATCGAGTCCAGGTGGAGCTGCCGCGCCCAGGCGCTGAGCACCAGCGGCGACGTCTGATCCTCATACGGCGAGACCAGGATGTGCGACGACTCCGCCGCCAACACCTGCAACTCACCGAGCGTCGCGGCCGCCACGTCGGAGCGGTAGGTCACCCACACCGCTCCGTGCTCCAGGGAGTGCACCGCCAACTCGTCCAGCACGGGCACCGTGTAGAAGCCGCAGTTCAGCCAGATACCCAAATGGGGACCGCCGGCAGGAGGCGCCGTGGGGTACTCGACGTCGTAGCGCACGTGCTCGTTGCTGGTCACCGGAACGACCACGACACCTTCCACTCCCTCGGGAGCGTCGCCGGCGCTATCGGGCAACTCCTGGGGCTCCAGCGGCGCGGACGACCGGGCCATCGTCGACACCGTGGGCAGAACATCGTCGAGGTCGCCACCGACCCGACCCCCGCCGGCCGCGGGCGGTTCGGGGTCCACCGAAGCGGGTGGCGCGGGCACCTCGGCCGGCGGTGATGGTGCTGCTGTTTCAGGAGGCGGCCCGGCCTCTCGGGAGGGTTCAGGCTCGGCCTCGCCGGTGGCGCTGTTCCCGCTCGCCGGCGGCGGGGCTTGGGACACCGGGCCGGCGTCGCCCCCACCGCAGGCGGCAACCAGCACCAAGACCACCGCCAGCAGCAGAGAACCCCACACCGCCGACCTCCCTCGGCGCATCCTCATCGGTGCCTGCCCTCTCATCGTCTCCTCGTCGTAGGTCCCGGCGGCCCGGGACCACGGGTGGCGGGCCCTCACCGGGACCGGTTCAGGCGCACGGTGGAACCTCCCCTCGGACCTTACGGGGACTTGCGGCCGAAACCGCGGGCAGGGCGCCGATCACCGCACCCGGCGACGGGACCCGTGCCTCTCGGGGTCACGCAGCCGGCGACCACCCTCGGATCTAACCTCCGGGCCGTGCAAGGACCAACCCAGCCAGGACCGACCCAGCCAACTCAAGCCGGGCCGGTACCGACCGACCCGGTACAACCGGGACGCCAAACCGATGAGCGAGCCCGGACCACCTCGGGCGTTGAGCAGGCTGCGGGCCGCTACCCGCCCCGGCCGGGTGCCGTGGCCGTGGTGACAGGTGCGGCGAGCGGCATCGGGGCGGCGCTGGCCCGGCGACTCGCGGCCGACGGCGCGAGGGTGGTGGTCGTCGACATCGACACCGCCGGTGCCGAAGAGGTGGCGTCGGGAATCGGGGGCCGGGCCAGGTCTCTGGACGTGGCCGACGCAGGCGCCACCCGCCGGTTGATCGACGAGGTGGAGCACTCGCTGGGCCCCGTGGAGATCTACTGCTCGAACGCCGGCCTGCTGGTGGCAGGAGGAATCGACACGGCGGCTGCGGACTGGCAGCGGAGTTGGGAGGTCCACGTGATGGCGCACTTCCACGCAGCGGGCGTGCTGGTGCCGCGCTGGACCGAGCGCGGCGGCGGGATCTTCGTGGTGACCGCCTCGGCGGCGGGACTGCTGACCCAACTCGACTCGGTCTCCTATGCGGTCACCAAGCACGCCGCAGTGGCCGCCGCCGAGTGGCTGGCCGTCACCTACGGCGACCGCGGCGTCCAGGTCGCGGCATTGTGCCCCCAGGCGGTGCGCACACCCTTGCTGGAGGGGTCGACAGGTGAGGCCGAGCCGGCGGGATCGACCGGTGCCGGTGCGACGAACCCATCCGCCGCAGCCACCGACGGCGTACTGGAACCCGAGGCGGTCGCCGACGCCACGGCCCAGGCGCTGAGCCAGGGCCGCTTCCTGGTCCTGCCACACCCGGAGGTCTCGACGTATGCCAGGCGCCGGGCGGAGGATCCCGATCGCTGGTTGGCCGGCATGCGGCGCCTCGCCCGGCGGATGTCCGGCTAGCGCCGAGGGCCG
>JAPONU010000365.1 GCA_026713745.1 bacterium | reverse complement strand
TCCGAGTTCGCTGCCGCTCTTGACTTCGATCCCGACGACGTGCGGGCCTCGCTGGAGGACGAAGTCCACCTCGTGGTTCCGCTCCCTCCAGTACTTGACCGCCGTGGCGGGCGACGCCGTGTTGGCGAGATGCGCACCGACGGCGCTCTCGACCATCCGACCCCAGAACGTGCGGTCGGATCGAGCCTCTTCGAACGTGTAACCGGAGACGACGGCCATCAGAGCCGTGTTGAGCACGTTCAGCTTCGGGATCGAAGCCTTGGCGGACAGAGGCCGCTCGGTGTGCTTCGGGAATCCCGTCAGCAGTCCCGCCTGCGAGAGCAGGTCGAGGTACCGGGTCAGCGTCGTGGTGTTGCCGGCGTCCTGCAGTTGCCCGACCAGCTTGGTGTACGACACCACCTGGCCCGAGTAGGACGCGCCGAGGTAGAACAGCCGCTTCAGAAGAGCCGGTTTGTCGACGCGTGTCATCGAGAGCACGTCGCGCTCGATGTTCGGCTCGATCAGTGCACCGCGGACATAGCCGGCCCACCGCCCCGAGTCCCCGATCCTCGGCGCAGCCCCCGGGTAGCCGCCGAAGAACACGTACCGCTCCAAGCCGAGGCCGAACGCCTCGGACATCTCGGCGTAGGACCAGTGTGTGAACCGGATCGGCTCGAACCGCCCGGCCAGAGTCTCGTTCAAGCCCCGCTGCATCAGGAGCGGCGACGATCCGAGAATGACGACGTGAAGCGGGCATCCGGCGGCTCGGTCGGCATCCCAGAGCCCCTTGACCGTGTCCGACCAGCCGTCGATCTTCTGGATCTCGTCCAGGACGAGCACAAATCCTCGGCCGGAGCGCCAAGCCTGATGCCGGCTTTCTTCCCAGACATCCCTCAACCACCGACGGTCGCGTCGATCCGAGATTCGAACCGAATATCCGACACCTGTCTCGGACGGACCGTGCGCCGCACGAGTCCCCGGGTCATCCACCGCCTCGTACCGGCGACCTCGCTCGACAATCGCCAGTGCTTGACGAACTGCCGTCGTCTTGCCCGTCTGCCGGGGGCCGAAGACAGCGACGAGTCGGTCCGGCGGCTCGGACAGCCGCTGCACGATCGTCGTCACCTGCGGGCGCCGGAACTCGCCGCTCATGTCGACAGCTTAGCTAGTGTGTACTTACTATTCTAAGTAGTTTTACTCAAGATAGTAAGTCGAAGGGCTCTTCCAGAAGTCCGCGGGCGATGAACGGTGGTCGGCGGCTCAACGCGGCCTCAAAGTTCATTGGCCGCCGGGGGTGGTGCAACCACCGATTAGGCGGCTCGCTCGGGGGGTTGGTCACCCGCCCGCTGCTCCGCGGGAGCGGGGATACCGATTCCCACGTGGCCTTCGACACGGGCCAGCCTCACGTCCACGCCGGAGAGACGCTCTCCCAGTACTTCGAGCTTCTCTTCGATGCGGTCGAACTTCTGGTCCACGCGGTCGAACTTCTGGTCGACGCGGTCGAAGCCCCGTCGCATCTCGCGGTGCAGGAATCCGAAGGCGGTGATAACGGTGCCGATGATCGACACCAATGTGATGATGAGGTCCAGATTGCCGGTTTCCATTGCGTTACTTGCCTCCCTGGGCAGGAACCTGCCGGATTGGTTCTCTCAGGGGGAAGTTCCACCCGAGCGTAGCACCGACCGCCAGAATTCACCGGTCCGGGCCGAGTAGCCGGCACCTGCAAAAGCTGTTCCTGCTCGGTGGTTGGTAATGAGCGCGCGGGGTGATAGGAATGAGTCCTATTCCTATCAAGGTCGGAAATGTCGCTTCTTGAGGCTTGGGATCAACATCTGTGAGCGCACAACATGAGGCCGCGACCGCGGACCGTGCTCAAAGCGCCTCCAGCGCCGGGTGGGACTGGAGTCGCCGGTCCACGCTGATCGGCCTCGCGCTGGTGAGTGTCGTGTCGATGATCGTCGCCATCGGGCTCGGCCCGGTCTGGGTGACACCTCCAACGGTCCTGCGGATCATCGGTCACCACACGATCGGAGTGCCCGAAATCGCGAGCTGGGCGAGAACCGACGACGCAATCATCTGGGAGGTGCGCCTGCCGCGGGTGCTGCTTGGTGTGATCGTCGGCTCGGCCCTCGGGGTCGTCGGAGTGACCCTCCAAGCTCTGGTCCGCAACCCGCTGGCTGAGCCGTACATCCTCGGGGTGAGTTCGGGGGCTTCGGCCGGCGCGGCCGCGGCGATCCTGTTCGGAGTTGGCTCCGAGTTGGGCGCCGAGTCGGTGTCGTCGATGGCATTCCTGGGTGCCCTCGGTGCCCTCGCCATTGTCTTGGCGCTGGCCCGGTCAACCGGTCGGATCACGCCCTCGCGGATGCTCGTGGCGGGGGGTGCCGTCAGCTATCTGCTGAGCGCCACCACCAGCCTGCTGATCCTCTTTGCCGACAGCACCGAAGGCGCCCGAGCGGTGATGTTCTGGCTCCTCGGGTCGCTCGCGAACGCCGACTGGTCAACGCTGCCCATTGGCTACTTCGGCATGGGTGTCGGCATGGTCCTCGTGTTCTGGTGGCGGCGCCGACTCGACCTGCTCGCTCTCGGTGAAGACACCGCGATGGCCAGCGGCGTCGATCCCGGGCGCACCCGGTTGATTCTCGTGGTCGTGGTCGCTCTGTGTGTCGGCTTTGCCGTGTCGCTGTCGGGCGGAATCGGGTTCGTCGGTCTCGCGGCCCCCCACATTGCGCGACGAATCGTCGGTCCGATCCACCGCCATTTGATCCCAGCGTCCGCCGCTCTCGGTGCCCTCATCCTGGTCTGGGCCGACGTCGCGGCCCGCATGGCCCTACAGCCTCGCGAGCTGCCCATCGGCGTCGTAACCGGGGTCCTCGGCGCCCCGGTCCTCGTCGCGCTCGTCCGAAAGCTCCCCCATAACAGCTGAGCGCGACTGCGCTCAAGAAAGGAACCACATGAACCCCACGAAACTGTCAGAGTTCGGGCTGCGAGCAGGCGCCGTGCTGCTCGTCGTTGGTCTCTTGGCCTCGGCGTGCGGCGGGAGCGATGAGCCCTCCGCCACAACTGCCCCTCCTTCCGAAGAATCGGCTGGCGAGGCGACGACAACGGAGCCGGCCGAGAGTGACCAGGCGGCAGGGGAACCGGCCGAGGCGACCGCAGCGGAGCCGGCCGAGAGCGACCAGGCGGCAGCGGAAGACGACGGATTTCCGCTGACCTTCACCAGCTGCGGCGAGGAGTTCACCATCGACTCCGCTCCTGAGCGGGTGTTGGTGATGGAGACCGCTGTGCCCTCGCTCCTGTTCGCTGCCGGCGCGATCGACCGTGTGGTCGCCCGCATCGAGGACTTTGCCCCGGAGTACTACACCTCCGAGGAGATGGCAGTCCTCGACGCCATCCCCGCATTGCAGGCCGAGACCACCTCGACCGGCGGCGCGGAGGTGTCGATGGAGTCGATCATCGACTACGAGCCCGACATCGTCATCGGCTACGACACCGAGACGATCACCCACGATGCGCTCGCCGACGTCGGGATACAGCTCTACGTGATGCCCCCGTTCTGCGACAACCCGCCGACTCCATCGTTCGAGAGCATCGTGGACGAGGTCCGCTTCTACGGGGAGCTCTTCGGCACGGCTGAAGTAGCCAACGCGAGCGCCGATGCGTTGGAGGATGCGGTGGCCTCAGCAGCCGATGCGCCAGTGGTCGAGGGCAAGACGTCTGCTGCTCTGTATGTCAGCTCCGACGGCAGCGCCGTCTACGCCTACTCCTCCCTCGGCATGGTCCATCCGCTGATGGAAGCCCTCGGAATGGACAACGTCTTCGGCGAACTCAGCGAGCGAGTGCCTGAGGTCTCGATCGAAGAAATCATCGATCGCAACCCCGAGATCCTGGTCCTGCTCTACAGCGACCTCGACGTCACCCCCGAGGAGATCAGCGCGCTCGTCACCGATCTCCCAGGCGCCGGCAGCATCACCGCGGTGGCCGAGGGAGCCGTCTACCCGCTCCTGTTCAACTTTGCCGAGCCGCCATCGCCAATCGTGGTGAAAGGGCTGTCGGTGCTCAGCGACCAGATCGCCGAGTGACGAACCCGTGATTGCGGCGACCGGTATCGACCTCCGGCTCGGCGCAGTCGATGTCCTGGCCGGGGCGCAGCTGTGCACGCGCCCCGGCCAGGTTGTGGGCCTCATCGGGCCCAACGGCAGCGGTAAGTCATCGCTGCTGCGCTGCCTGTACGGGATGCTTCGCCCGAACAGGGGCGCTGTTCTCATCGGAGGCGAAGCGATCGAGTCGTTGTCGCAACGCTCGATCGCACGTGCGGTCGCGGTCGTGGCTCAAGACACCTCAGCCGACGGGATCGGCATCACCGTCGGCGAGTTCGTGCTGTTGGGTCGCCACATTCATCGTGGCGACCATCAGGGCTTCACCGACCACGACCGCCGTGTCGCACTCGACGCACTCGCACTGGTGGACCTGTCGGGCTTCGCCGAGCGCAGCCTCCACGAGCTGTCAGGCGGGGAACGCCAACGGGTGATGATCGCCCGGTGCATCGCACAGCAGAGCCCTGTGATGCTGCTCGACGAGCCCACCAATCATCTCGATGTCCGCTACCAGCACGAGACACTCATGTTGGTTCGGAGCCTCGAAATCGACAGCATCGTGGTGCTCCACGACCTCAACCTCGCCGGCCGCTACTGCGACCATCTCGCCCTGCTCGACCGAGGCACGGTCGTGCACCAGGGTCCACCCGAGAACGTCCTACGAAGCGATGTGCTCGAACCCGTTTACGGCATCGAGGTACGACGACTCGCCGACGGGCAACACACCTACCTCGCGTTCGGTCCCCCATCACTGTGATCGGGACCGGCAATGAGCCAAGCCCCGAACATCGTTGGTGCCGGTAGCGATGTAACGCTCCTTGCCATTCCGAGCGATGGCCGATTGAGGCCGTCCGCAAGGAGTCGGACGGTCCGCGTGATCAGGAACAGTTGGCGCAGGCGCCGAACACGTCGAGCCGGTGGCTGCTCGGTTTGAACCCGATCGTGCCCAGCGCCTCGTCGATCGATCGCTCGAGACTGGTTTGGGCCTCAGCGGTCATGAAGAAGTCATCAACCACCCCACACACGGCGCAGATGGTGTGGTGGTGATGGCCGATGATGTCTGCGGAGAACTCGTAGCGAGTCGGGTCATTCACCCCGACGACTCGCCGCACGATGCCGACGCTCTCGAGGTCGGCCATGTTGCGGTAGAGCGAGCTTTGCGTCAGGCCGGGACGCATCTCGAGCATCTCGGGGATGCTCGCCGGCCGACCGGCGCGAACGAGAAAATCCACCAGTTCTCGCCGGCCCTTGGTGTAGTGCTGGCCGGATTCACGGAGGCGCGCCGACACCAAGTCGTGCGTTTCGGCAGGTCGCAGGCCCACGATCAGATCCTACTGAACCGCCTCGGGTTCGCTGGCTCAACATGAATAGGGTCGGCGGGTCTCTCCCCGGTTAGTCCGGGTTGATGGCGACCGTCTCGATCACGAGCTGCCGGCTCTGCGCCGGCGTCGGGTTGCCGGCCGGCCATTCGGGGTTGTCGCGCAGCCGGTCAGGCGGCGCAGTCGGGGTGTTCGCTCGGTTCCCGTGGCTCGTCGGCGCTGGGGAAACCGATTCCCAGGTGTCCCTCGACGCGTGCGACGCCCACCTTCAAGCCGGTGACGTCGGTTCTGAGTTCCTTGATTTCGGCGTCTTGGCCGTCCATCCGCTTGTCCTGGCGCTTGGAGCCCTCTCGCATCTCGCGGTGCAGCAACGCGAAGGCGGCGAGGACGGTGCCGAGGGTGGTGCCGATGATCGTCACCCAGGCGACGACGAACTGGATCTGACCGACTTCCACTGCGCTGCTCCCTCCTCCGGGTGGGAATCCGGCGGATTCTTTGACTCAGGGGGAAGTTCTGGAAGAGCGTATCGTCGGCCGAGGGACTTGACCGGCTCGTGCCCAGTGATTTCCCAAGTCGGCGGAGCGGAGTTCACAACCTGGGTAACGACCAGATCGGTCGGCCATCGGACCTGTTCGACAATCCGGTTCTCGCAACGATGTACGACCGTTTCAGCATCCTGGTGGCCGACCTCGACGTGGCGCCGCTGCCCGAGTTCACAGCAACCGGGGTCGATGCCTCCGCGTGACCGTGGCGCCGGGCAACAGTTGATGAACAGGATGAGCACGGCACTCGAGCTTGTCCCCGGACGTGCGCATGGCCGTCTTCTTGGCGGTGTAGCCCGCGTCGATCACCCGCTGTCTCCCTAAACTGCCGGATCAATACTCCGCAGATTACTGAACGAAGATGCCGTAAAATACTGGTTAGAATCTCCGTAAATCACCGATGAAGTGACGGGCACTCGCCGGCACGTCTTGTGGACCGCATGACGCCGTGGGGAGGAGGATGAAGTGGAATCGCCGGGCGAACCAGGCGGGTCGGGGGCGGACTACCGGCCCCGGATCGCCGACCGCCTCCTGGCATCGCGGCTCCACTCGATGGCGGCCGTGGTGATCGAGGGGCCACGAGCCTGTGGCAAGACAGCCACCGCTCGGCAGCAGGCTCGGAGCGAGGTGCTGTTCGACACCGACCTCGCGGCTCGCCGTCTCGCCGGTTTGAGCCCCGACCTCGTCCTCGACGGACCCGAGCCTCGCCTTCTCGACGAGTGGCAGACCGTGTCGGACCTCTGGAACCACATTCGCAGGGAATGCGATGACGGCCGGCGATCGGGACGGTTCATCCTGACGGGTTCTGCCGTGCCCGCCGACGACGCCACTCGTCATTCCGGTGCCGGCCGCATCTCCCGAGTCGCGATGCGGCCCATGACGCTCTTCGAGAGCGGTCATTCCACGGGCGCCGTCTCGCTCGGCGATCTGCTGAAGTCCGAGTCCATTGCGGTCACGGTCGACGACCTGCACCTCCTCGAACTGATCGAGCTGACCAGCCGTGGCGGTTGGCCGGGAATTCTCCGCGACGACATCGACACGGCGCTGCAGTTCTCGCGCGGCTACGTCTCCGAGATCACTCGGGTCGATCTTGCCGACGGCAACGGCCGCCGGCGGGATCCGGCCCGCATGGCGTCGTTGCTACGGTCGCTGGCGCGTAACACGGCCACCGAGGCATCGCTCGCGACGCTGGCCGCGGACGCCGGCGAAGAGCACTCCTTGCACGTCGACACCGTGAGCGGTTACCTGCGGGTGTTCGAGCGCCTGTTCGTCGTGGAGGATCTGCCGGCGTGGTCGGTGCGCCTGCGCTCGCGGACAAGGCTGCGGCGATCCGCCAAGCGACATTTCGTCGATCCCTCGCTCGCCGTTGCCGCACTACGCGCCGGACCGCAGCGGCTGCTCGCCGACCTGAGCCTGTTCGGGTTCCTGTTCGAGTCCCTGGTCATCCGCGACCTGCGGGTCTACGCAGACGCGCACGGCGGTGAGGTGTGCCACTACCGCGACGAGAGCGGTCTCGAGGTCGATGCCATCGTCGAGGCAGGACACGGGAACTGGATCGGCTGCGAGGTGAAACTCGGCGGACCCCAGGCCATCGATGCCGCGGCCCGCAGCCTGCTCAAGCTCGCCGAGCGCGTCGACACCTCCGTGGTCGGCACGCCGGCCAAGCTCGCAGTGATCACCGCGGGCGGCAAGTACGCCTACGACCGCGCCGACGGGGTGGCGGTCGTTCCGATCGCGGCACTCGGGCCGTAGCCTGCCGCCGCTTCGACCGATCGCCGGCCGACCGCATCCGCCTCGACCCTCAGGTCGTGGCGGCGACCTTGTTGGCGATCCACTCGCCGGCCGGGATCGGCTCTGCGGGTTGCTCTCCGGGGGCCAGGCACGTCGGCACGCACTGCACGAGGGCGTCGAGGCTGGGGTTGAAGAACAGCGGCACCGACAGCCGCTCGATGCTGGTGTCGGTGGGGCAGACCACCCGGTGCAGGCTCGACCGCCAACGGCCGTTGCTCCAGAACCCCATCAGGTCGCCGAGGTTCACGATGTACGTGTCGGGCACCACCGGCACGGGCACCCACCGGCCGTCGCGGGTCTTCACCTGCAGGCCCGACTCCCCGTCGGTGTAGAGCACCGTGACGGCCCCGTAGTCGGTGTGCTCGCCGCGCCGGAATTGTCCCGGCTGCGGCTTCGTGACCGTCGCCGGGTAGTAGTTGATGAACAGCGAGGAGCCCGGCACCTCCAGTTTGTCCTCGAACCAGTCGGGCGGGAGATCGAGCGCCACCGCCAGGATGCGCATCAGCCGGTGGGCCAACGCAGTCGTCTCGGCGTAGAAGCGCTCGACGGCGTCACGCAACCCCTCGGTGTCGGGCCAGACGTTGGCGGCGAAGAAGCTGTCGACGTGCTTGACGCCCCGATGTTCGTAGTCGGCCCGCTGCTCGG
>JAPONU010000364.1 GCA_026713745.1 bacterium | reverse complement strand
GCCGCGTACATGGTGGTGAACATGCTGTCGCAGAGCCGGGCCACCGAACCGTCGATCTGGGTGACATCTGCAGCCGCCGAGCGCAGCACCGGGTCGCCGAACACCCTGATCTCCACGCCGTCGAGGCTAGCGAGCAGCGCAACGACCGGGGGCGCCGCAGGCCGGGCTATCGTCGGCACGATGGCCGAGGCGGAGCACTATTTCTCGCCGAGTCCCGTCTCGCGGAGCCGCCGGCGGACCGTCACCCTGAGGCTGAAGGACATGACGCTGGACCTGCGCACCGACCGCGGGGTGTTCTCGGCGGACCGCATCGATCCCGGCACGCTGCTGTTGCTGAAGCATGCGCCGCTGCCCCCACCACCGGCCGGCAACGGCACCGAGGCGGCCAGCGGCCGGGTGCTGGCCGATGTGGGCTGCGGGTACGGCTCGATCGCCGTGACAATGGCGCTGCGAGCACCCGACGCCACGATCTGGGCGACCGACGTGAACGAGCGGGCACGGGAACTGGCCGCGACCAATCTCGCCGCCGCCGGCGTGCCGGTGGCCGGCGCCGGCAGACCGCACCGGGCGGGACGGGCGCGGGTATGCGCCCCCGAGGAGATTCCCCCGTCGCTGCGTCTCGATGCCTTCTATTGCAATCCCCCCGTGCGCATCGGCAACGAGGCACTCGACGACCTGCTGCGGGAGTGGTTGAGCCGCCTGCACCCGAACGGCTTCGCCGTGTTGGTGATGCACAAGAACTTGGGTGCCGACTCGCTGGCGCGCCGGCTGGCGGCCGCCGGCAACGAACCACGGCGACTGGCGATCGGCGGCGGCTACCGCGTGCTGCAGGTGCCCGCCGGCGCCGAGGCATGAACACCGAGCGCCCTCACGCAACCGTGGCGGGCACCGCCGTGTCGGTCGACCACTACATCGGTGGCCGACGGCAGTCCTCCCCGGAGACTTTCGAGGTTCGGTCACCCCTGGACTGGTCGCTGAAACTGGCCGACGTCTCCGCCGGCGACTCCGGGACGGCCGCCGCCGCGGTGAGCGCGGCCTGCGAGGCGGCCGAAGGCTGGGCTGGGTTGGAACCTGCGGGACGGGGTGCTCTCCTGCGGCGTCTCGCCGACCGGATCGACGAAACCGTCGGGCCGCTGGCCGAGATCGAGTGCCTGGACATGGCCATGCTGCTGGAGAGCCTGCAGCAGCGCGTGATCGCCCGGGGCGCGCGCAACTTCCGGGTGTACGCCGACCTGGCCGAGTCCTACACTGAACGCACCTGGTCCTTGAACGGCACCTACAACCGCGTGGAGCGAATGCCGGCGGGGCCGGCGGTGATCATCACCCCTTGGAACGCACCGTTCATGCTGGCCACTTGGAAGGTGGCCCCGGCGCTGGCGGCCGGCAACCCGGTGGTGCTGAAGCCGGCCGAATGGTCGCCGCTGTCGGCCAGCCTCCTCGCGGACCTGGCACACGAAGCGGGACTGCCCCCGGGCGTGCTGAACGTGGTGCAGGGCCGGGGCGCCGAGGTGGGAGCCGCCCTCGTGGCCGACGAGCGGGTGCGCCGCATCTCCTTCACCGGGTCGCCGGAGACGGCCCGGGCCATCGGCGCGGCCGCAGCCGCCAACATCGTGCCGTTCACCGCCGAGTTGGGCGGCAAGGGACCTCTCCTCGTCTTCGAGGACGCCGACATCGAGGCCGCCGCCCGCACCGCGGCCGGCCAGTACGACGACTCCGGGCAGGTGTGCCTGGCGGGGACCCGCCTCCTGGTGGCCGAAGGCATCCTCGAAGAGTTCCTGGAGCGCTTCGACGCCCACACCGACGCGCACGTCCTCGGCGACAGCCGCGACCCGGCGACCACCATCTCTCCCCTCATCCATCCCGACCATCTGGCCCGCGTCGAGGGGTTCGTGGAGCGGGCGCGCCGCGCCGGCGACACCGTGCTGCGCGGCGGGCACCGCAGCCGGCCCGACGGCCTGTGGTACGAGCCGACGCTGAT
>JAPONU010000363.1 GCA_026713745.1 bacterium | reverse complement strand
TGCCGCCCTATGGGCAGGGCACGCCGAGTCCCGACCGGGTGCCGCGTGCCCGCATTGCGGCAACGCCGTAGACGTGACCGGATGTCGCGCCGGGCGGCCCGAGTCCCGACCGGGTGCCGCCCTATGGGCAGGGCACGCCGATGACCGCCTGGTGCCGGATTCGCGGCGACGCCGGCCCTGTCGTGGCGGCCCGGCAGAACGGTCACCTGCAGCCGGCGCGCGCCGGTGGCCGATCCGTCGCTGACCTGCACCCGTTCATCAGGGGAGAGTTGGGCGTCGCCGATGTGACCTTCGGTGCGCCGATCGCACCTAGCGACGCCGAGTTGCTGGCGCCGATGGGCTCGTTCCCGCGCAACATCTTCTGCATCGGCAAGAACTACCGGGAGCACGCGCTGGAGTTCACCACGAGCGGGTTCGACTCCTCCGGCACCGCCGCGGAAGACCTCATTCCCACCGCGCCGATCGTCTTCTCCAAGCCCTTTACCTCGGTCATCGGCCCCGGCGATCTCATCGACCCGCATCCGCATCTCACCTCCATGCTGGACTACGAGGCCGAGTTGGCGATCGTCATCGGCCGCGGCGGGCGGGACATCGCCCTCGCCGATGCCCTCGACCACGTCTTCGGCTACACCATCGTCAACGACGTGACGGCAAGGGATCGCCAGCGGCACCACCGCCAGTGGCTGCTGGGCAAGGGCATGGACACGTTCTGTCCCATGGGGCCGGCTGTGGTGACCGCCGACGAGGTCGACCTCGCCAGCACCGTGGTGGAATGTCGCGTCAACGGCGAACTGCGTCAGAAGGCCCCGGTCGCCGACCTCATCTTCGACGTCCCGACGCTCATCCGGGATCTGTCCGCCGGCATGACCCTTGTACCGGGCGACGTGATCGCAACGGGAACCCCCGCCGGCGTGGGCATCGGGTTCGACCCGCCGCGCTTCCTGCGCTCGGGCGACGAGGTGGCGGCGACCATCGAACCCATCGGAACACTCACGAACAGGATTGGATGAACTATGGCCACAGGCTTTCGCGCCCTCGGAAACAAGCACGTCTGGGTCGAGGAGTCCGGTGAAGGACCCGCGGTGGTGGGCATTCACGGCCTCGGCGGCACGTGCAACATCTACGGGCCGCAGATCGCCGCCCTGGGGGGCGCCCACCGCTTCGTGACCTTCGACCTCGACGGGCACGGCATGAGCCCCATGGTGGGCCCCATCTCGATCGAGGGGTGGGCCGACGACACCGTGGCGCTCATGGATGATCTGGGACTGGAAAGCGTGACCCTGGTCTCGCACTCCATGGGCACGCTGGTGGCGCAGCAGGTGATGGCCATCGCCGGCGAGCGCATCCGGGCCGCGGTCCTCCTGGGTCCGGTGCGCAACCTGCCCGACGCCGCCCGCGGTGCCCAGGCGGATCGTGCCGCGCTGGTGCGTGCCGAGGGCATGGCCGCGGTGGCCGGCGGCATCTCCCAGGGCGCGGTCTCGGCGAAGACCCGTTCCGACCGCCCGGTGGTCTCGGCGATGATCAAGGAGTTGCTGCAGCGCCAGTCGGCCGAGGGCTATGCGGCCGCCTGCGAGGCTCTCGGCGGCTCGAGTCCGCCCGACGTCTCGGGGGTCACCTGCCCGGTACTGGCCATCACCGGCACCGAGGACATGGTCTGCCCGCCGGAGGGGGCGCACGCAATCGCCGGGGACTTCGCCAACGCCAGCGCCGTGGTCATCGACGACATCGGGCACTGGACCACCCTGGAAGCCCCGGCCGAGGTGAACTCCCTGCTGGAGGACTTCCTGAAGACGGCCTGAGTTCCGCCACCGGAGCGCCGGTCGTCGAGCACACGACAGCCGAACAAGACAAAGGAGGGGAGACATGAGCAACACCCTGTTCACTAATGTCAACATCCTGGACGGCAACGCGGAGGGTCCCGTGCCGGGCGAGGTGAGCGTGGCCGACGGCCGCATCGCCGATATCGCCACCGGCGGTGAAGCGCTGCCCCGCGAGGACCACCGGGTGATCGACGGCAACGGCATGACGCTCATGTCGGGCCTCTGCGACGCCCACACGCACTTCACCTGGAACAGCGGCGGAAGCCTCGACGCCCTGGCGGGCATGCCCGTGGAGGACCACACCATCGTGGCCGTGGAGTCGGCGCGCATCCTGATCGACTCCGGCTACACGATGTGCGTCGGCGCCGCCTCGGCCAAGGAGCGCATCGACATCGCCGCCCGCGATGCCATCAACGCCGGCATGGTCCCCGGGCCCCGCTACCTGGCCTGCGGTCAGGAACTCGCCACGCCCGCCGGCGTGCTGGTCTACGGCATTACCCGCGAGGTCTCCGGCCCCGACGAGATGACGCGCGCCGTGCGGGAGATGTGCGGCCAGGGGGTCGACAACATCAAGCTGATCCTCTCGGGCGAGTCCATCACCGAGCGGGTCTGGGCCAAGGACACCTACATGACCGACGAGGAGGTGCGCGCCGCGGTCGTCGAGGCTCACCGGGTGGGCAAGAAGGTGGCGGCCCACGCCCGCAGCACCGACTCCATCAAGCAGTGCCTGCGCCAGGGCGTCGACATCATCTACCACGCCAGCTACATCGACGACGAGGCGGCGGACATGATGGAGGAGCGCCGCGACGACATTTTCGTGGCACCGGGCCTGCACTGGCTGTATGCCACCCTCTACGAGGCGGCCGACTTCGGCTACCCGCAGGAGGCGGCCGAGGCCGTGGGCTACAAGGACGAACTCGAGCACTCCATCATCGGGCTGAAGGAGATCCACCGCCGGGGCGTGCGGGTGCTGCCCGGCGGCGACTACGGCTTCGCCTGGACGCCCCACGGCACCAACGCCCGTGACCTGCAGCACTTCGTGGAGTTGCTGGACTTCACGCCCATGGAGACGATCCGGTCCGCCACCGTCCTCGGGGGCGAGATCTTCGGGCGCCCCGACGACCTGGGCCGGGTGGCGCCGGGCTACCTGGCCGACCTGCTGCTGGTGAACGGGGATCCCTCCAGCGACATCACCGTTCTGCAGGACCACGACAAGCTGGTCGGGATCATGAAGGACGGGAAGTGGCACAAGGATCCCGCCATGGCGGGCATGTGACCGGCCGGCGGCGTTACAGGACGGCACCCTGAAGCCTGCGGCCCCGGACTGCTGAGTTTCGATCGTGGACTTCGTCGCCAAAGCCGTCATCATCGGTCTGACCGAGCAGGCGCCGCTGGTGCTGGCGGCCATGGGCATGGCGCTCATCTACAACCTCAGCAAGGTCATCAACGTGGCCTTCGCCGAGACCATCACGCTGGGCGCCTACTTCGCGCAGTGGGTCAATGTCGCCTTCGGGGCCAGCTTCTACCTGAGCCTGGCCATCTCCGGGATCCTGGCCGGCGTGCTGAGCTGTGTCACCTACCTCGCGGTGTTCCGCACCGCCGAGCGGCGGGGCGTGGGCCCGGTGGAGGTGATCATCATCTCGCTGGGGCTCTCGGTGCTGCTGCGCTACGCCCTGCAGTTCGTATTCGGCTACGAGGCCCGCTTCTTCGAAACGCCGCCGCCGCGCTTCATGAAGCTGTTCGGCGTGGGGTTCACGTCCTTCCAGCTCACGGCTTTCATCCTGGTGGTCGTCCTGGCGCTGCTCTTCTACCTGTTCGTGCAGAAGACGGTCTGGGGACGTCAGGTGCGGGCGCTGGCAAGCGACGCCGACCTTGCCAAGGTGAGCGGCATCAACCCGCTGCTGACGACGCTGGTGATGTGGTTCATGGCGGGTGCCGCCGGCGGTCTGGCGGGGGCCTTCTGGGGCGTCGGTTCCTCGGCCAAGCCGGGGCTTGGCTGGGACCGCTTCCTGCTGACACTGCTGGTGGTGCTGGTGGGCGGGGCCCGGGGCCTGCGCGGCGTGATCCTGGCCGGCATGGGCACCGGCGTGCTGCTGTCTGCGCTGAAGCTGGAGATCGCCCCGCTGCGGGCCGAGATCGTGCTGCTGGTGGCCTTCATCCTGGTGCTGAAACTGCGCGGCAACCGCTTCCGTGAACTGGCCAAGGTCTGAGCGATGAGCGCCGTCTGGGACTACCTCTTCGGATCGCCGGCGTTCCTGATCTTCGGCACCTACACGCTGATGATGATCGTGGGACTCGGCATCCTCCTGCACCTGCAACTCGGCGTCACCGGTATCGGCAACTTCGGCGTCGCCGGCTTCTGGGGCGCCGGTCTGTACGCCTTCGGGATCATGCAGGTGACTTACGACGTGGGGTTCTGGCCGGCCCTGCTGGTGGCGACCGCGGCGGGCGGCGTGCTCGGCCTCATCACGGGCTGGGTCATCGCCGACCTCGACGACGACGGCGTGCTGGCCGCCACCCTGGCGGTGGCGACCATCGTGTACCTGGCCATCGATAGCGAGAAGGACATCACCGGTGGCCGGGTGGGCCTGGGCACTATTGATTTCCCGTTCGATGTGGGGAAACGAACCGACCTGGCCTGGCTGGCCATCCTCTTCGGCGTGGTGGGCGTGCTCCTCTGGTACGCCCGGCGGGTGCACCGGTCCCCGTACGGGCGCCTGCTGATCGCCACCGGCACCAACGAGCCTTTGGCGCGCAGTCTCCGCAAGCCCGTCAAGCGCACCAAGGTCGGGGTCATGGCACTCACCTCGGCCGGCATGGGCGCCTTGGGCGGTCTCTACGGCCCGATCGTGCACTTCCTGTTCCCCACGCAGCTGACCGTGGCGATCACCGTGTCGGTGATCACCGCCCTGGTGCTGGGGGGCCAGCAGCGGCCTCTCGGCGCCTTCGTGGGGGCGTTGCTCACCGTGGGACTCTTCGACATCGTGATCAAGCTGTACGTGCCGTTGCCGAAGGATCTGCTGGAGCACGCCTTCCCGGTCACCAAGCAGATCATCTTCGGGGCGCTGCTGATCTTCGTGTTGCTGTTCCGCCCCCTGGGGTTCCTGGGCCGCATGCGCCGGGAGCGACACGTGAAGGGGCTGTCCCGTGTCTGAGGGCAACGGCCGCGCTCCGGGCGGCCGCGCTCCGGGCGGCCGCGCCACGATCCGTATCAGCGGTCTCACCAAGAGTTTCGGCGATCAGACCGTCGTGAACATCGACGAGTTGGTGCTGGGCGCCAAGCCCGTCGAAGGGCTGATCGGCCCCAACGGCGCGGGCAAGACCACCCTGATGCGCCTCATCATGCGTTCCACGAAGGCCGACACCGGCACGGTGACCCTCGAGGACGGCTCGTCGGAGGTGATGCTCTCGAAGCTGCCACCACACCGGATCGCCTCCCTGGGCGTCGTGAAGACCAACCAGGTGACCCAGGACTTCGCCGGTCTGACCATCTGGGACTCGCTGCTGCTGGCCGTGGCGCAGCGCCACGACGAGCGGCCGCACCGCGTCTACCGGGAGCGCCACGTCCGGGAGTCCCACGGCGAGGAGATCCGGAGCTACCTGGATCTCTTCGAGTTCTCCGAGCCGGAGGGGTTCGCCCACTCCACCGGCGAGAAGAAGCTCCTGGACGTGATCCGCTGCCTGTTGTTGAAACCCAAGATCCTGCTGCTGGACGAGCCCACCGCGGGCCTGCCCGACGACGTCACCGCCCAGGTCATCGACATGCTGCGCGCCAAGGTGGCCGAGGGCATGTCGGTGGTCATCGTGGAGCACGATCTGGACGTCATCTGGGGCTTCAGCGACGTCGTGCACTTCATGGCCGAGGGGGACGTGATCCTGGAGGGTGATCCCGCCTACATCCGTGCGCACAGTACCGTGGTGGAGAAGTACCTCGGGAGCGGCCATGTTTGAGGCCGGCGGCATCTGGTGTGGCTACGAAGCGGACATCGACGTCATCAAGGGACTGGACTTCACCGTCGGCCAGGAGGTGTTCGCCATCCTGGGCGCGAACGGCGCCGGCAAGACGACGTTGCTCTCAGCGATCGCGGGGCTGCTGCCACTCACGTCGGGGTCGATCCGCTTCGGTGGAAAGACGATCTCGGGCGTTCCACCTTGGCGCATCGCTGCTCTCGGTATCGGCTTCGTCCCCCAGGAGCGGGGTGTGTTTCCCGACCTCACCGTGCTTGACAACCTGCGGGTCGGGGGTCTGGTCGCCAAGCACGCACGCGGCGAGCGCATCGACGAGATCATGGAGCTGTTCCCCGCTCTGGCCGACCTGCGCAACCAGAGGGCCGGCACCCTCAGCGGTGGCGAGACCAAGATGGTGGCAGCGGGCAGGGCCCTGATGCAGGACGCAAAGCTCCTGTTGATGGACGAGCCGACGGCCGGTCTCTCCCCGCTCTACGTCGAGAACTTCTTCGACAGGATCCGCCGGATCCACGAGACCAAGGGGGTGGCCATCATCATCACCGAGCAGAACGCCACGAAGGCACTCGAAGTGGCCGACCGGGCGATGGTCCTCAGCCTCGGCGAGGCGATGACCATCACCGACGCCAAAGACCTCACCACCGACCAATTGAGGAAAGGATACAAGATATGAGAAAAGCACACCGACAGACAGCGAGCGCCAAGCGCTCACGCAGTTGGGTGTGGCGAGCGGGCGCAGTTCTGCTGGCGGTCAGCCTCGTGGCGGCCTCCTGCGGCGACGATGACGACGGCGCCGCGGCGCCGCAGGAGGCCGCCACGCCGGCTCCATCGCCGGATCCCGCGCCCGAACCGCCACCGCCGCCGGAGCCGGCTCCCGAGCCGCCCGCAGAGCCGATCCTGCTGGGCGATCTCGCCTACTTCACCGGCGACTTCGCCTCGGTCGGCGACCTGCTGGCATCGCAGGTGGACTTCCCGGTCAACGAGGTCATCAACCTGGATCCGCCGCTCGGCCGCCCGATCGAGATCATCCACGAGGACATCGGCACGGTCGGCGAGGCCCAGGCGGTCCGCAAGCTGCTGGAGCAGGACGGCGTGGACATCGTGTTGAGCTCCGCCCACGAGTACTTCACGTACCGCGACTTCATGCTGGACTGGCAGGAGGAGAACGACGGGCCGCTCATGCCGACGGTGCACGGCGGCGTGATCCCCGTGAACGTGGGTGGACAGGCCGGCGAGCCGATCTTCCGGGCACAGGGCTCAGACGAGGGCCAAGGTGTCACCGACGCTCTGTACGCCGAGGCGCTGGGTGCCGACGCGGTGGTCATCATGACCACACCCACAGCGGGGTACCAGCTCACCGCGGATGCCACCGAGAAGGCGCTGGGCGTCATCGGCATCGACTTGCTGGAACGCATCGACGCCCCCGGCGAGCAGTCCTCCTACCGGACCGAGGTGCAGCGGGCCGTGGACGCGGCGCCCGACGCCGTGATCATCCTCGCCCAGGCCACCGAGAGCGCCATCATGGTGAAGCAGTTCGCTGAGGCGGGCTGGGCCGGAACCATCATCGGTGAGGTCGGCTGGTCCGAACCCGAGTTCGCCGCCACGGCGACCGCCGAGGCCTTGGCGGCGCACGAGGTGGTGGCCTACCCGTCGTTCCACCGCCAGGAGAACCCGGCCTGGGACTTCTACCAGCCGCTCTGGGACGGCAACCCCGACTACACCCAGTACACGAATGCCGACGACCCCTACTCGTTCACCACCTACGACCTGCTGATCGTCACCGCGCTGGCGATCGAGGAGGCGGGCTCGGTGAACGGCTCGGACTGGGCTCCGGCCATGTTCAAGGTGTCGTCCGCGCCAGGCACGAAGTGCTACACGTACAGCAACTGCCTGGCCCTGATCCGGGCGGGCACCGACGTGGACTACGAGGGTGTGACCGGTCCGGCCACCTTCAGCCCCGGCGGCATCAACGCGGTCATCCCCGTGGTCCAGATCTTCGGCCCCGACGGCGAGATCGCCGATCAGGTCGCGGTGGACTCCGAACGTCACCTCGAGATCCTCGATCAGGTGGCACACAAGTTCGAGGGCTAGTCACCTAGGGGGCTGACGCCCCGCGAGCAACTCGGTGGGTGGGGCCGTCCGTCGGCCCCACCCACACCCCTCATAGAGCCACCGGGTTCCGGGCGGCGATGGTGCCCCCGGATCCACGAGACCAAGCAGGTGGCAATCATCGCGGAGCAGAACGCAACGACAGCCCTGGAAGTGGCCGATCGGGCGATGGTGCTCAGCCTCGGCGAGGCGATGACGATCACCGACGCCGAAGACCTCACAACCGACCAGCTGAGGAAAGGATACAAGATATGACCACATCAATCCGAAAGACAGCGGGTGCCAAGCGCTCGCGCAGCTGGGTGTGGCGAGCGGGCGCAGTTCTGCTTGCGGTCAGCCTTGTGGCGGCCGCCTGCGGCGACGATGACGACGGCGCCGCGGCGCCGGACCCCGCCCCCGCGCCAGCACCATCGCCGGATCCCGCACCCGAACCGCCACCGCCGCCGGAGCCGGCTGCCGAAGAGGTTGAGCCGATCGTGCTGGGCGACCTGGCCGTCTGGACCGGCGACTTCGCCTCGATCGGGGCCCTGCTGGCAGCCCAGGCGGACTTCCCGGTCAACGAGGTCATCAACCTGGATCCGCCACTCGGCCGCCCCATCGAGATCATCCACGAGGACATCGGCACGGTCGGCGAAGCCCAGGCGGTCCGCAAGCTGCTGGAGCAGGACGGGGTCGACATCGTGTTGAGCTCCGCCCACGAGTACTTCACGTACCGCGACTTCATGCTGGACTGGCAGGAGGCCAACGACGGGCCACTCATGCCGACGGTGCACGGCGGCGTGATCCCCGTGAACGTGGGTGGACGCCCCGGCGAGCCGATCTTCCGGGCACAGGGCTCAGACGAGGGCCAAGGCGTCACCAATGCTCTCTACGTCGAGGCTCTCGGAGCGCAGTCGGTGGTCGTCATGACCACTCCCACCGCGGGGTACCAGCTCACCGCCGATGCCCTCGAGAAGGCGCTGGACATGATCGGGATCGAGTTGCTGGATCGCATCGACGCCCCCGGCGAGCAGGCCTCCTACCGCACCGAGGTGCAGCGCGCCGTGGACGCGGCGCCCGACGCCGTCGTCATCTACGGCCAGGCCACCGAGGGCGCCATCATGGTGAAGAACTTCGCCGAGGCGGGCTGGTCCGGAATCATCGTCGGTGAGGTCGGCTGGTCCGAGCCAGAGTTCGCCCCCACGGCGACCGTCGAAGCCTTGGCGTCGCACCAGGCGGTTGCCTATCCGGCGTTCGGCTACCAGCGGAACGCGGCCTGGGACTTCTACCAGCCGCTCTGGGACAACAACCCCGACTACACCCAGCACACCTCTGCCGATGATCCTTACTCCTTCACCACCTACGACCTGCTGATCATCACGGCTCTGGCGATCGAGGAGGCGGGCTCGGTGAACGGCTCGGACTGGGCTCCGGCCATGTTCAAGGTGTCGTCTGCGCCGGGCACGAAGTGCTACACGTACGCCAATTGCCTGGCCCTGATCCGGGCGGGCACCGACGTGGACTACGAGGGTGTGACCGGTCCGGGCACCTTCAGCCCTGGCGGCATCAACGCGGTCGTTCCCGTGGTCCGGGTCTTCGGCCCCGACGGCGAGATCGCCGATGAGGTCGCCGTGGACTCCGAGCGTCACCTCGAGATCCTCAACCAGGTGGCGTACCAGTTCGAGGGCTAGTCACCTCGTAACGGACTTGTGGGTGGGGCCGTCGACCGGCCCCACCCACGGCGGATCACCGGACGCCTGCTGTGCACACCGAACCGAGCGCTCCGGAAACCGGCGGGGAGGAGCCCGGCTTCGACCCGGGGCCCGAGGGGATCACAGGGGTTGGCGCCCGCGCACTCGCGACGGTGACGGCCGGCTTGGTGCTGGCCCTGTTCCTGGCCGTGCTGGGTCAGACCATGCTCGCCGTGGCGATGCCCGACATCGTGGAGGACCTCGGGGGGTTCCACCGTTACTCGTGGCCCCTGACGGCTTACCTGGTCGCCTCGGTCGTCGCCATCCCGATCGCCGGCAGGCTCGGCGACGTCTTCGGGCGGCGCCCGATCCTGATCTCGGGGACGGCACTGATCGTCGCGGGCTCAATCCTGGCTTTTGCCAGCCAATCCATCACGCAACTCTCCGGGAGTATGGCGATCCAGGGGGCGGGAGCCGGGGGCATCATGACGGCCAGCCTCGCGGCTGTCGCGGACCTGTTCCCGCCCGAGCAGCGGGGCAGGTATCAGGGGATGCTCAGTGCCGTCTCCGCCGTGGGTCTGCTTGCCGGACTGGCGGTCGGCGGCATCGTCAGTGATCACCTGTCCTGGAGGTGGATTTTCGCCATCACCGCCTGCTGCGCGGTTCCGGTCCTCCTGGCTCAATTGGCCTTCCCCCGGTTGGAACCGGACGGAAGCAGCCGGAAGTTGGATTGTCCGGGGATGCTCGCCCTGGCCCTGGCCGTGGTTCCGGTCCTGGTGGCCATCTCGTTGGCGGGTGCCGACTACCCATGGAGGTCCTGGCAGGTCATCGGGCTTGTGGTACTCGGCTCGATCTCCGGTGTCGTGTTCGTGATCATCGAGACGAGATCCGACGCCCCCATCATCTCGCCGGCCATCTACCGCCGGCGACCGGTGGCACTCTCCATGGTCATCGCGTTCCTCCTCGGGTCCGGAATGTATGCGGTGTTCCTCGTTGTGCCGCTGTTCCTGCAGTCCGTGAAGGGAACATCCGCGAGCAGTAGCGGCGGTCTGCTGGCGGCAATGATGGGCGGTCTCGTCGTGGGCTCGATCGTCTCCGGTCAGTGCCTGTCCACAGCGAACCCGCGCTACCGCCGGCACGCCGTGATGGGCACTTCGGCCATGACCGCGGGGGTGGCGCTGCTGTCGGGGATGGACCGGAACACGGCGTATGGGGAAGCCACGGCGTACATCATCATCGTCGGGTTCGGCATCGGCGCGGCCCTCACGACGGCGACGGTGGCGGTCCAGAACTTCACCGACCGCAGCACCGTGGGCATCGCCACGTCCGCTCTGCAGTTCTGGCGAACCATCAGCGGCACACTGGGACTGGCGGTCCTCGGAGCGATACTGAGAGCAGCGTTCGCAACGAATCTGGAGCGCTCGGTCGCCGGCGGGACGAGAGCCGCGCTGTCACCGGGCCAGTTCGAGGCGATCAGGCGCGATCCGCAGAACTACATCGGCCAGGACCCTGTCGCAGTACCCGAGTTCGCGGCGACCGCCGGAGACCCCGACGTGCTCACGGCACAACTCCTCGAGGCGGTCAACTCGTCACTGGGGCGCTCGATCAGCATCGTGCTCGCCGTCTGTGCGGCCCTCGTCGGCCTCTCCGTCGTTGCCGCCCTGTCCCTGCGGCCCTCGCGGGGCGCGCCGGGCTGACGGCCCGCCGGGGCGGCGCGCGAGCCGCATGAGCCTGTGGGCTCGCAGCGGCAGGGTGGAGAGGATCGCTCCGATGCGCACGGACCGGCCACGGTCGGGCAGGAACTCGCCGGCATCGAGATCCTCGACCGCCACGAGGACCCGTTGCATCACTCCTGACATCAACTCGCGGGTGTCCTCGTCGGAGAGTCGCAGGAAGCGGCATCCGAGAACATGAACGACGAGGGTGTCGAGCATGTGCCGCCGGTAGGAACGCCGGCAATCGGCGAGTGTCAGATCCGTGACGCCCAGACCGCGAACGATGTCGTGGTACTCCCCGAGCGCCGCGGCCTCGATCCGCCGGCGGTCCTCGTCGAGGACACTGCCCCCCATGAAGTACGCCAGGTCGTAGAGGCCGCTGCCGATCCCGCTCGCCTGCCAGTCGATCGCGGCGAACTCGCCCGAGCCGGCCGGACCGAAGAACATGTTCTCGCTCCGGTAGTCGCCGTGAATGAACGTCCGCGGGCCCGCATCGGTCGCTGCCATGTGCCTCGCCACCAGCGGCGCAAGCGACTCGGCCAGCCGGCGCGTTCGGGCGGTGAAGTGGTCGTCGAAGAGGTCCAGAGCACGGGGCAGGGCCAGCGCGTAGGCGCTGTGGAGGACTCGCCCGGCGGTGGTGCCGTGGACGGCGTAGCTCCCGGAGGTGGGCGCCCGGTCGGTCTTTCCCCAGAACCGCCCGTGGAGCCGCGCAATCGCCCGCACGGCCGACATCGCCCGCCCGGCGTCGACGCCGGTGACCTGCGAGGGGCATTCCAGGTGGCCCAGATCCTCCAGAACGAGGACGTAGCGATGCGTCCGCTCGTCGAAGTCGCCGTACAGCAGAGCGGGCGACCGCAGTTCGGTGTGCGGGGCGATGTCGCGGTAGTAGCGGTACTCGCGCTTGTGGAGCGACAGCCACTTGGTGACCCGCACCGGCACCCGGCTCGAGGCGGGGAGTTTGACGATGACGCTCTCCGGGGCCGGCGCCGATCCGTCGCTCCCGACGAGATGACAACGCAGCAGCGTGCCGGCCGCGTTGCTCGCGGCCCCGAGGTTCTCGACGGAGACATCGGCTATCGCCGGCGAATCGAACACCCCGCCCGCTATCAGGGCCAGATTCATCCAACCGGCGGTGACCGTGGCGGCACCGTCGCACAGCGGCGGCCGATCAGCCATACCGACTCTCCGCGTTCAGCGGGGCAGGCGGGGGTTCGGTCCGATGGCGCCGGAAGCGGCCCGGCGTGATCGCCGTACGGCGGCGCCCGTCGCCCCGGGGCGGTCCGATGGGCGACCACGGCTGGACTCCGACCCCCCTTGACGGCTCACCTCGCGCGCCGGGCTGCGAGCCTGAACGTGAACACCGGCCGGATCGTGGACACCTGCCGCGTTCTGAGCGGCCGCCGCGGTCTCGTGAGCACGAGTTGGGTCTCACGCACGACCGTTGCCATCGTCAGGGCGATCTGGGCCTCGGCGATGCCGCTGCCGAGGCAGCGATGACTGCCGAACCCGAAGGGTGCGTATGCGCCCGCTTGGCGATGCTCCGCCCGACCCTCCCCGAAGCGCTCGATGTCGAACTTCTCGGGCTCGGGAAACAGTTCGGGGAGGTTGTGCGCCACCGTGAACCCCACGAGTACCTTCTTGCCGGCCGGCACGGTGTACCCGCCGAATTCGAACGAGTTGGACACGCTCCGCACGAGTGCGGGAACGATCGGATACCTGCGTTGCGTCTCGTGGAGGACTTGCCGTGTGACGGTGAGTTTCCGGAGCGACTCGGCTGTGACGGGCTCGCCTCCGAACACGGAATCAACCTCGGAACGCATCTGTTCGAGAAGTTCGGGGTCGCTCAGCAGAACATGGAGCATGAATGAACACACCACCGCGGCCGTGTCGATACCGGCAAGGTAGGGCCCAAGAATCATGAAGCGAAGATCTGTTTCCGGGACCAGCATCGGGTCGTTGCGGTGCAGGTCCAGTAGAGAGTCGATAAAGTCCGCGCTTCCAATGTTCCCCGGATCCTTGGTCTCGTGGGCTTCCAGAACCCGGCTGTACAGTTCGATGGTCTGCTTCTCGGCGCGCCGGAATCTCGGCCCGAGGCGCGCAACGCTCCACTTACCGTTGCGTTGCAGGATTAGCATTAGAGTCTTCAGATAGTGTTGCAGGGAGTCAAGATACTCACCCGGTGATACACCGGTCATCAGCACACCGAGTTGTTCGGTAACGATGCGTTGGAATGCCGGGACCGGGGCAATGGTCCTTCCCTGTGGCCACTCCGCAATGGCTCCACGAGCGATGTCGACTATGTCGTTGTGGCGCCCCTGGAGGTAGTGGCGCGAGTAGCCCGTCGCCATCGCCTTGCGCATGCGGATGTGCTCCGGGCCATCCATCCCGGGCATGACATGGACACATTCGAGAGCCTCGCGGACAATGCCGTACTCCTCGAACGAGCGCAGCAGTGCCTGCCCTTCCCTGTTGAGGAACGCGGTCGCCTCGGGGCCCACGAGAGCGATGTAATGGCGGTTGAGGGCCTGCACCCGGAATATCGGTCCGTGCCGCTGATACTCCTTCAGGAGCAGGCCGTAGAGATCCCTCGCCATCGCGAAGGCGTTGCCGACCATTGGCAGCCTCGCCACCCGGGGAATCTCCTCGTACGGGCGCGCGACCGGGGACGTGGCGGCGGGCGGCTCGATGTGTCTCACGGCCGCGGCCACCGTCCGGCCGATCAACTCCATACGGGAGATCAGGTCGATCCGCTCCTGAACATCGGCCCACTCCTCCCGGGAGAGGATCCGTTCGAAGACGCCGCAGGCGGCCGCCAGGCTGATAATGACGATGTCGCGCGGGTCGGGTACATCGTCGCTGAACAGCCGGCGCATGATGCGGGACTGCACCTCCTCGGTGCCCGCTCCCCGACCGCCGGGGGGGTACCTGCGGGCGCGGGCGACCCGGCGCGACAGAAACACGAGACCGTTGCTCTCGGCCTCGAGAATGCCGCGACCGATGAGCCGGCGGATCGTCGCCTCACGCAGCTCGTCGCCCCGTTCGGCCGTGCGTTCGATCCAGTAGGCGGTGCTGTGCGTGCCGCTGTCCTGCGCGATGGCCGACAGGGTCGGATCCAACAGTTCGTCGGTCAGCGGCGTCGGGTCAAGGAGGACGAGCGTCTCGAGGTCGGTGTCTACGCGGTTCTCGAGTGCCAGATCCATCAGCACCGCACCGGACAGGGCGAGGTTCCGCGAGTGCGGCGAGAAGGAGGCCCGGATGTCGCCTCTCTCGCCGTCGATGAGGAGAACCAGGATCTCCTCAACGATTCGCAGCACCGCAACTCCTCTCGTGCAGGCTCTCCTTCTCGTCTTCCGCAGCGGCCCGCTTCACGGTCGGCCGACACACCCGCCGACGCTGCAGCGCGACGGTACACCCCGGTGCTTCCCGGCAGGTCGGCAGTCGTGCATCGGCGGGTCGTTCGGTGGCTGGTTCCGGCTCGTCTAGGAGGTCCCGGTGCTTCCCGGCGGGTCGGTTATCGTGCAACGTGTCCGCCCGACGGCATCCGGAGCCCGCCGACGCACGCCGGTAGGACCGCATGCGAGACTGGATCAGGAGGGCCACCCCATGGCCGACGAAACGGCGCGACGGATGCTCTGGACCTCCTCGAACATGGCGCTGCTCGGGCGGATCGCCGCCGAGTTCGAGACCACGCGGCCGTTCGCCGGGCGGCGCATCGGGGTGTCGCTGCATCTGGAGGTGAAGACCGCGACCCTGCTGCTGGCCCTCAAGGCCGGGGGCGCCGACATCGTCGCCACGGGCAACTACGGCACCTCGCAGGACGACGTGGTCGCCTACCTCAACACCGAGGGCATCGACGCCCGTGGCAGCAAGTCGGACTCCCTCGAGCGGCACCTCGCGCACGTGGAGGGGGTTCTCGACTCGGACCCCGACATCCTGCTGGACAACGGTGCTGACCTGGTACGCCGGGCGATCGATCGCGGCTCCGAGGTCCTGGGTGGCACCGAGGAGACGACGTCGGGATACAACCTCCTGGTCGGGGAACTGGCGCCACATGTGAGCTTCCCCGTCATCGTGATCAACGACTCCCCGCTCAAGGCGCTTGTCGAGAACAAGCACGCGGTGGGCCAGTCCACCTACGAGTCGTTCTGCCGGATCACCAACCTCATGCCGCAGGGCAAGCGGTTCATGATCGTCGGCTACGGCTGGTGCGGGCGGGGGATCGCGCACTACATGAGGGCCAACGGGGCCGAGGTGACCGTCGCCGAGATCGACGAGATCAAGGCGCTCGAAGCGGCACTCGACGGCTTCCGGGTCTCCGACGTGGCCACCCTGATCGTCGATGCGGATGTCGCCATCACCGCCACGGGTGTCGATGGGGTGATCGGCGCCCGAGAACTCGAGTTGGTACCCGACGGCATCCTGCTGGCGAACACCGGCCACTTCGACAGGGAGATCGACGTTCCCGCACTCCACGCGCAGACCACCGAGCGGATACCTCTGGGCGATGTGCTGGCCCGTCACGTCCTCACTGACGGCAGGACTGTCGACCTGATCGCGGACGGAAGGATGTTCAACCTCGCCGGCAGCCGGCCCAAGGGCAACACCATCGAGTCCATGGACATGGGGTTCGCCATGCAGGCGCGGTCGTTGGAACGCGTGGCGCTGGCTCATGGGTTGCTTCCCCGCGGCGCACAGCCCGTGCCCGACGACATCAACCGCGCGCTCGCCCGGGAGTTCACCCGGCAGATGGGCAATCCCGTCTGAGACCGCCGGTGCCTGCTCAACCGGCTGTGGAGCCACTCGAGTTCACGGGGAGTGCCGGCGCGAGGCTCGCCGGCACGCTGTACCACCCCAGCGCCGGCAGCGAGGTGGTGGGGGCGGCGCTGCTGGCGCACTGCTTCACCTGCTCGAAGGATCTGTTCACCACGACTCGGATCGCCCGGGGACTTGCCGGCGGCGGCTACCTGACTCTGGCCTTCGACTTCACCGGGCTCGGCGAGAGCGGAGGCGAACTGGCCGAGACGACGGTCGCGACGAACGTGCGCGATCTGACGCAGGCCGCGGTGGCGCTCATCCGCCGCGGGGCCGGACCGTGCGTACTGGTCGGTCACAGCCTCGGTGGGGCGGCCGCGATTCTGGCCGCCTCACGCCTGCACACCGTGAGTGCCGTGGTGGCCGTGGCCTCACCGGCCTCGGCGGCACACGTGGAGCACCTCTTCGGTGCGGACTCGTTGCGGCGGATCCGCGAGCAGGGAGCCGGCGAGGTGGTGATCGGGCCGAGGCCGGTGCGAATCGGTCGGGACTTCCTCGACGACCTGCATCGCCACGACGTCAGCGCGGCGGCCGCCCAACTGGAACGGCCGCTGCTGGTGGTCCAGGCGGGAGCTGACAGCGTCGTCGGGCGCCGGCAGACCGAGGCGCTGGCGGCTGCCGGTTCGGCCACCCTGCACACCGTCGCAGGTGCCGATCATCTCTTCAGCGACCGGCCGCATTCCGACGAGTTGGTGCGTGCGATTCTCGACTGGTTGGGCGAGCAGCGAGCCCCCCGTTAGCGCGCCTGGGTCCGGACGGGCGCCGGCTCAGATGATGGCGGTCTCCGGGTAGGGCTCACCGCGGGCGATGCGGTCGTAGCCCGGGCGCCACCAACCAGCCTTGGCCCGGGTCCCCCCTCACCCCGACCGCGAATACTCGGGGAGGGTGATGATGTTTCCCACATGGGGTGTGGTAGGCATGGCGGGGTGGCTATGCGGTTCGGTCGGGCGGGTCGTGGGCCTGGTTTCGTGTGGGTGGGGTTGTTGGTGTTGGTGTTCGGGGTGGGGTTGGTGGTGCCGTCGTGGCCGTTCGGCGATGACGGTGCGGGGGCGCAGGAGGCGCAGCCGGAGGCGGCGGCGCCGGTGTGTCGGTCGGGTTTCGTGTTCGATTCGGGGTCGTCTCTTTGTGAGAGGTCCTAGTTCGCGGTGCCTGAGGCGGTGTGTGGTGTGGGTGTGCGGGTCGGTCATCGGGGTGGTGTGTCGTGTCGGGTGGATCACGGTGCGGTGGTGCAGAAGCGGTCGTGTGGGGAGGGCGAGTTGCGGTATGTGGGGCCGCCGGTGGGTGGGGTGTGGCGTTGCGCGGTCGCCTCGACGCGCACCGAGACCGCCGCGCCTGTGGCGTATTGCCGGCCGTCGGGGGTGCCGCCGGGTTGTCGTTACAGCGAGGAGGTGTCCCGCACCGAGACCGTCGCGGCGATTCGGTATTGTTCGCCGCGGGGCGCCGGGTCGGACTGTCGCTACACCGAATACGTGGCCACCACGTTCACCGAGACGGCGATCGAGTACTGCTCACCGCGGGGCGCGCCGCCGTCGTGCGCGTACACGGCGCAGGTGTCCCGTACCGAGACCCGTCCGGCGGTGCGGGTGTGTTCGCCGCGGGGCGTGCCGACGGCGTGTCGCTATTCGGTCACTGAGACGAAGCCGGCGACGCTGGTTTATGTCGGGACGATGCCGGTGGGTTATTCGTGCCCGTCGGGTTGGACGTTGTCGGGTTCGGAGTGCAGCCGGCGGGTGACCCGTTACGGGAGGTTGGTGTACCGGTGCTCGTCGGGCTGGTCCCGCAGCGGTAGCACCTGTTCGCGCACCGTCACCGACACCGTGACCCGCACCGGGACTCTGAAGTACCGCTGCAAGGCGTCCTGGTCCCGCAGCGGCAGCACCTGTTCGCGCACCGTCACCGAGACGGTGACCCGCTACGGCACGCTGCGTTACCGCTGCCGGCCCGGCCCCTGGAACCTCAGCGGCGCCTCCTGCAGC